>PSRN01000019.1 GCA_003176075.1 Bdellovibrio sp. | reverse complement strand
AAGAATTTTTTTAGCTACCGAAGAGACATTAGCAATGCTTCCTAAACCGTGTCCACTTTTTGGGGGGAAGATCACACAGGCCGTGCCAGGGTTCCAGCACACCGAGCCCATAGCCGTTTATAAACCCAAAGTTTGGGGTCTTGGAGGTTGGACTTTATCGAATCATCATTACTACGACTCACTCACCGGAACCATCTTTCTCGGCGGCGGATTCATTCAAAGGATAAACCTCCCGCAAATCAATGATGCGTTGTACGGCACGGTCTACTTGGGTGCGGCCCAAGATGGCTCCGAGGTCTACTATTTTGATCAGTCGGGGCGGCACCTTGAAACAAAAACGCCACTTCTAGGTGCTACGAAATGGAGGTTTTTCTATTTACCAAACAATCAGCTCGATCAAGTCATGGATGGCAATGGTCTTGCGACGAAAATCTTACGCGATTCTTCAGGAAATTTGCAAGGCATTCAAGGCCCCTTTGGACAGACGACTTTACTCACGATGAATGCGATTGGAAAACTTGCAAGTGTCCAAGATCCCTCAAGCGCCACCACCACGATGAACTATGGCCTTTCGGGACTTATTTCAGAAATCGATTATCCCTCAGGGCTAGTGACTCAGTTTACTTTTGACGATCATGGTCTATTCTTGCGTGAAGACAAAAATACGGGTGGTTATCAGACGTTGCTTACGCAGGTTGGAAATTCCATTAAGAGTTTCATCTTCACCACTGCATCAGGTGTGAGTGACACTTTGACCGATACGATGGGTTCAACTTCAGAGACCACCGTGGAGACCGATTTCGCGGGAAATCAAATCAGCTCCATCCAGGAAAGTTTGAATCAGACTTCAATCAATACAACCACTCCTGACGTGACTGAGCAGGCGACTTACCAGCCAGATGTCCGGTTTGGATCTCTTGTGATGATTCCAAAATCAGTTTCAGATCTTTACGGTCCAGATCTAGTGGTGAGGGATTTTTAAAGCACCTCACAAAGTGTGACCTATAGCTCGGGAAGTGGTCCTTTCAAAGTGGCAAGTCTTCAGACATCAACGACTGACAGCTGGTTTTCTTCGCTCACAAGGCTAACAAGCTTTTCAAGCACTGACAACTCGCTGACCCTCACCATGAACGGGACATTCGCAAGCAAAGTCTTTATTGATCAACTTGAACGACCAATTAGGATTCAAACTCCCGGAGCGCTTGATACTGTGCTCAATTACAATTCTCTGGGGCAACTCACTCAGGTCTCGCAAGGGCAATCGATTTATCAGTTCGTCTTTGATTCAACGGGAAATCTTTCGCAACAAATTGATCCCCTCAATCGAGTGACAAGCTACTTAAGAGACGCCAATGGCCGAGTGACACTCACCACACTTCCAAACGGCGACCAGATCGGTTACTCTTATTCACCGGCCGGAGATCTTTTAAAACTCACCACCCCCCATGGAGATGTTCACCAGTTCACTCCGACCCTCCTCGGGCAAGTGGGGACATACTTGGCACCTCTGATTGGCCAAGGCTCTTCAAGCACTCAGTTCGGCTTTGATGCTGACGGAAGACTTTCAAGCATCACCAAAGCCAATGGCGAGGTGGCAACACTCACCTACAAGCCTGGAACCAATTACCTCCAGCAAATCACAACCCCTGAAGGAAATTATCTTTTTCAAAATATCGATTCAGTGGGCCGTGTGCGCACCATGGTCTCTCCCGATGGAATCATCACCAACCTTCTATGGACCAATACGGACACTGATTTTGAATCCACGGTGGAAAATACAGGAGCTATCTTTTCAAGTTCCGTGAATATCAGCTACGACCAGCTTTTTCGCCCAACTACGATCGATCAGGACAGGATTACCTATGATTCCTTAGGAAGAGTGGCAAGTGTCGGAAGCGAAACTTTCACTTATCAAACGTCAAATCAATCTAGTGGCTCAGGAAACATTGCCACGAGCCAAGTGTTGTCTTCGCTGAGCGCTTCTGGAAAAATTCTTTCAACCAGCATGACAACAACCACAAGTGATAGCTTGATCCTTAATCCCACAACCCGTCAAATCGCGATGATTGGAACTCTCGCAACGGGACTCCGAACGGTGGAAACCGTGGAGTCAGTTGATGTGGTGGGGAACATCACCCAAAGCGCAAGATCGACTCTTGTTGGCCCTGATGGGTCCACTGAAACCGACCAGACGGTCGAGCTCTTTCAATATGACCTTAATAATCGCCTAACCGAAGTGGACGAAAGCGAGTACCATAACCTCCAAGGCACAGTGTCAGTTGTCGCCTCTCGCCCTGTTGCTAAGTACAACTTCCCGGCGGGAAGTAACGGCAACGTGAGCCTTTACTCACATTATGGGAATGACACTTCGGCCACTTACGATGCGCAAGACCGCTTGGTGGGCCTGGCTGGCGCCATTACCCGAAATTACAACTACACGCCTGACGGAATGGTTTCCAGTGTTTCAAACTGTCTTGGGACAAAATCCTACCAGTACGATTTCTTCGGGAACTTAAAGGGTGTGACTCTTCCTGATGGGACAGTGATCAGCTACAAGCTTGATGGCTATAATCGCAGGGTCGCAAAGCTAAAAAATGGGAAACTCATTGAGCACTACAACTGGATCGATCAAACTCATATTGGCGATGTGATCAATGACGATGGAACAAGGTCCTCGGTCCATTATATCTTTGGCGCCCACCCGATAGCACCCTCCTACGCGGTGATTGAAGGGACGTCGTACAAGATCATTCCGACGTGGAAAGGTGATATCCGCTACCTCGTTGCTCCCGATGGAACGATCGCCCAGGAGATTGTGTACGACGAGTATGGAGTGGTTCTTATCGACACAAGTATTGGCCGCAAGGACTCCTCGGGCATTGTGAGAAATTTTCCGCTCCAACCCCTTGGCTTTGTCTCTGGTCTCACTGACTACGACACGAAGCTTGTACACTTCTCGGCAAGGGAATATGATCCGACCATTGGGAGATGGATGAGTAAGGATCCGCTTGGGTTTGGGGGAGGGGATACGAATTTGTACAGGTACAGTATAAACAACCCAGTTAATTTTGTCGATCCTAGCGGGTTGTTTAGTTCTGCAGGTTTTGCAAAGTGCTTCGCTGCCGCTAACATTCCATCTCTAGGGGTAGCGGAGGGAGTTGTCGTAGCTGGCTGTGTTACTACTTTTGCCGGGAATCCAGCTGGAATCGAGGCTTGCATTAGCGCTGTCGGCCTTTCAACCTTGCCTGCCGTAGTTACATCTGCAATTGCCTGTGCCGCTGCAAATATGAGTAATCCAAAGCCGCCGGCTCCAAGGTGCAATCCAGGAGTTTCATGCTGTCCCGATCCGGGTGGCGCGGGAGGAGGCTCTAATAGATCAAATACGGGTAGTTCCGTTGGTCCGACTTTTCCTCACTTTCCCATTGGTCAATGAGTTGCTGGCCAACAAAGTGGTCAGGGAGGAGTATTGAAATGAAAATAAAGGCAAGCACAGCTTCCTCCGCGCTAATTTCGGTCGTTCACATTGGCATAATTCTTCTAATCTTAGTCAATGAATATGACTCATATTTGATGGCTGGATTTGATGGGAAGCGTGCAATTCGCTCAGTTTCCTTGGTAGGAATTTTTTTGGGTTTTCTCATTCTATTTATTTTTCGAAAGACCCAAAGATTCCATGAGATACTTTTACATAGACGTTCTGGATATCTGATAGGCGCCTTTTTCTTATTGTGCGTTTTAGGCGTCATTCTGATCGAACTGAACTAAGTTCCCCGCGCTTTGCTCCGGTCGTTGGTGGCCCAGGCTTCAAATATTGAATGGGAGATAACATGGGTTCTTCTGAGACAATTTTTGTTCGTCTTCTCGAAGAAGGCATTGATGTGTGGAGACCAGTTCTTGCAGAAGTAACGCATACGCCTAACGTTTACCGAATAGTTGGCATTCCTGACGGGTTGGTGCCGTCAGATGAAATCCTCGAATTTCCAATTGGTTCGATCGTTAAGTGTGAAAGCAAGCTCCTAGAGGGAAGAAAGGAAAAGGTTGCGGTCACACGTTGTCTGTGAACTGCGGAACCCGACGGCACCATGGTTACACTTCTTACAAAAGGCAATCAGCGTCCGAAGAACGGCAGAATCTGCCCAGCGCGCATTGCGTGGCCATAAACGCTAAACTCTCGCGATCGAGTCTGTGCTACAGATTTGCCATTATTTCTGCGGGACTGTCAGGTGAAATCGAACCTGTCAGATCACGTGCAGATTTTCACAGATGAAATGTAGTGCCTCCTGCCCGAAGCGAAGGATGGTCCAGTGTCAAATCGCTTTCTTCTTTGGCTCCAATGACAGCTTCAGTCCTAGGGCATCCAAGATCGAATACAAGGACGAAAGAGTTGGGTTACCTCCTTTAGAGAGAAGCTTATACAGGTTTTCTCGATTGAGCTTCGTGTGCATCGCAATTTGCCGAACGCCTTTGGCTTTTGCCACGTGACTGAGAGCGTCCATAAAGACCTCTGGCATATCATTCTCCTCTAACGCCGCTTTCAGATATTCATAGGCGAACTCAGGCTCTTTGAGACGGTTAATAAAATCCTCATCGTGATCTCTATATGGCCTCTTAGTCTTCTTTGCCATGATAACGCTCCTTGAAATCTAGCCAAAATTCCTTTGCCTTAATGATGTCCTTCTTCTGTGTCTTCTTGTCCCCTCCGCAAAGTAGCACGACGACAGTGGCACCGATTCGCCCGAAATAAACACGGTACCCAGGTCCCCAATCAACCTTCAACTCACCCACGCCTTCACCTACTGGTTCCCAGTATCCCATGTTGCCCAGCCGAATGCGGCGAATTCTCACCTCAATTTTCGCTGCCGCCTGTTGATCTCTAAGTTCACTAAGCCACTCGGAATACGGCGCATGGCCATCGTTACCTTCATAGATGAGAACCTTCATGGGTGCCGCTTCCGTGAATTGTTTGTCGATCGCCTTCAACGACTTTGCCAGCTGTGCGACGAGTGCTCGTTCAGTTCCGTCGGTGGTTGAAATCCAGTAGCTTAAAGGCTCGGGCTCAAGCCTCAGCACGGCTTGGTTTTCGTCCTGCATGAAAAAGAATTCGGAGTATCGCCCTTTGACGATTTCAAGACTCTTGATCGTTTCAACCTGGGCGTCGTTAAAGTCGAAGGTGTTCTTAAAGTCTTCCCAGTCAATTTTTCGTTGGCGCAGAATGAAAACGCTCGTGGTGTTTGGCATTAACGCGTCCGACAAATCACGGTCTTTCAAAAAGTCTCGGTAGTTTTGCGAAATGCACCAGATGCCCGCGTTGTATTTTCGAAAGACCCGATAGGACTCAATAGCGAAGTCTCTTCCTGATGGAGTCAGAAATAGCCGGTGAGCCTCGTCGATAATAAGGAGGTAGGGCTTGGCGAGGTCGCGAGCCGCCTCTTCCTTGATATAGGAAGTCAGGAGCAGCAAGAATATGTCTTTGAGTTCGCTATGGCTATCGAGCCCTTTGATCTCGATTGTAACCAAGTCTTTGGAAAGTTTGACGTTAGTTTCACCATCAAGCATTCGGCCATAGGCAGTTTCTCCGGTCCAGGAAAACAGAATGTCGGCGTGTTTGCGCATCGCCTCCACTGAGTGTTCGCGCAAGACAGCTCTGAGGTCCGACAGTAAGGGCACCCGATCCTTTGTCTTACCGTATGTGGTAAAAATAGCCTCTTCGAGCAAAGCCTTTTCCCTTTTGGGAAGGCCCGACCGATCTTCATCCTTCAAAATGAGCTCCAAGCATCCAAGAATCAGCTTGATCTTGGACGGTGTTGGCTTTCTTTCGCCCTCCTCAAGATCGAACATATTGAGACGGATGCCTGAATTGAGGTTCAGGTCGATGAACTCACCATCAAGCACCTCGATCAGCTTTTCGCTGGAGGCGCCATTGTCGATCCAGACAATTTTAGGTTTGGGGTGCTGACCGCCAAATTGCAGCATCAGTTGTAAAATGGTGAAACTCTTCCCGGCGCCGCTCCCGCCAAACACAAGGCCGTTCCAATTTGGAAGTTCTTTGGCGAATGGATCGACTGCGAAAGGAGCCCCTTCGCGGTTTGTTAACAGCACGACAGGCCTAAGGTTCCCGCTCCAGCTCGAAAAGACTGGCATGAGATGGGTGGCGTTGGAAGTTTTCATGCGCTTGTGGCGAAACCCTTCGCAAAGTCCAGGCACGGCTTTAAAGAAGGCTTCTTCAAGGGCAAACGTTTCGATCAAGCCCTCAGCCTGATTCATGGACCGGAAGGCCCTTTGAACCTCTTCGGTCTTTTGCTCTAACTCGTCGGTCGAATTTGACCAAATGATGACACTGAGATCCGAACTGATGATGCGTTCAGACCCGGTCATCACTTCACGTAAGAGGTCCTCGATACTCGACAGCTTCGATTCACTTTCGAGATCCGTGACATTGTTACTGCCGGCCACCATGGAGTTGGCGATCCGACGTTTGAGCTCCAACTTCTCAATTTCTCTGCGCTGTTCAAGGGTCGCGATGTTTTGAGAAATCCAAAAATGAAATGGCAATCGCGAAAGCGACTCAATGGCGGAGGCGAACGTCTCACCTTCTGGGAGCAGTGACAACGTAAGCACACGGAACTTGAGACTTCCGATTTCAAGGCATTTTTCGGACACAGAAATATCCGTCAGAGCCAATTGTGTCGGCATCGGAGGATTAATGCCGTCAAGTGGATTGCGAAATCTAGGCGCCCCGATCATTCGGCTACGCTCAAAATTCAAGTAGGAAAACATGAGCGAAAACCATTCATCCGGAAACAGCCGACTCGGATTCATCTCGGCGGATCGCAAGCCCGCCTCGACCTGATTGATCAGGATGGCGAATCGCTCTTTCGCTCCCAGGAACTGTCTTTCATGGAATCCTTGAAATTCTTGTTTCTTTTCCAAAAAACGGCGCCTTCGCATTTCCAGGGGACTTGATCGGATGAAAAAGAAAATTTCAGGAGCATAAAATTGCTCTTTTTTACTTTTCAGAAAATCCAGTCGGGCTTGGCGGACGGGAGTGTAGTTTTCTGGCGCGCCATCTGAGACCTTTTCATGTTCGAAGATGATTTTGTCCACGTCATTTGTGAGACGATAAAAGACCTGGAGCTTGACCTGTTCAGGCAGGCCCATGAGCAGACTCTCGACTCTTTGACAAATGGCATTTATGCGCTCTGGCGGTGCGACGGAAATATCAGCGCCGCCCAATCGAAAACCGGCGCCCATGGATCCATCGGCAAAGACAAGCATCGACCCATCAAAGGTAAGAACTGGAACTTTACTTGCGACCATGGTTCTCATCTAAACTCCCTGCCAATAACTCCCCAGTGGAGAGATAAAATTTTAGGGCATGCGCGAGAAAACCATCTGGTTTCCCGCGTTTTCCAAAATAAAGAGCGGCAAAGAGGGCCGCGGGTAATCCGAAAACGAAGGCCGCGCCAAAAGGCACGCGACCCAGAAAAAGATTTAGAACCGCTGCTAACAACAGCACCAAGATTAGATCAGAGGCGTCGGCTCCGCCGATCTTGAACTTCGCCTCTAAACGCCGATGAACTTGGGATCGTTTCAGGTCTGTCACATCGCCATCCCTTGCAACCAACGGATGATGAGCGGAGCGAGCATTCCGATAACGGAAGCCACCGCTACCAGCACCATGCGCTGCTTGGCACTTGGATCGCCAGTAGCGGCCAGGATCGCCGCATAGACGAGTCCGATAACACTCGCTGCTGGCAACAAAAAGGTGATGAGTCCATTTGTCACACCCTGAACCTTAGCTTCCAGGCCTCCGCCAAATTGAGCAGATGCCACATCCGGAAATGCGACGAAGAGGACAGCCACAAGCAACACCAACATCCAACCCCATTTCATTAGGCCGCTCCCTCCATAATAAGAGTGCGGTCATTGGGGCCAAGGTCCATATAGATGGGGAATCCATCATTGATACTTGCGTGACCCACGCCAATGTGTGATTTCTCGATTTCTCCTGGGTAGAAAACACCTTTTCTTTTCGAATTGAATTGGGTATCGACGAAGTTTT
>PSRN01000048.1 GCA_003176075.1 Bdellovibrio sp. | reverse complement strand
CTATGGCGAATCGCACGAAATTCGTGCGCGCGCTCTTTGAGCGCCCGGATTCATTCGCAAAAATTCTGCCCTATAATGAAAACCGTGATCGTCGCAATCCGTACTATCATCAAGCGGCATATTCGCCAATCAGGCTTGCGCATGCAAAAATCTCCCAAGTAAGCTGAAAGTCGTGCTTGTTAACATTAATAGCCCTTTGTTGAGGGCTGACTTGAAGCATTTTATCAGATCCGTCATGCGGATTCCTCGCCATTTCTTCTTACCCTCCATGCAGCAGCGGACACGCCATTTTCCAAGCTCAGGCGACTGACTGCCTGTTCTAAAACTTGATCTTGCTTGGATGGTGACTCCAAGTCGGCCACCACCTCGACCCTTCCCGTTCCGCCATTGAGATCAACGCTTTGTAAAGACTGAAGAACCAAAGTCGTCGCACCAACGGCCTGAAGGATCAAAAACCGAATATGAGCTTCCACGTCTTCTTTGCAGACAATTTTGATCCGGTAGTGAATATCTTCTTCTGTCGAGGCCACACTTTGACGGTTGATCACTTGGGCCGCGGGACGCAACAAAAGGTGCATTCCTAAAACCGTGAGCGCCCCAACCGCGGCGTCAATAATGAGTCCGAATCCAGCCAGCGCTCCGACGGCAGCTGAGCACCAAAGCGTAGCCGCCGTATTGAGTCCGCGAATCGAGCCACCATCTTTCATGATGACTCCAGCGCCTAAAAATCCAACGCCTGAGACGACATAAGAAGCGATCCGGCTCTGATCGCCGCCTGTTTGAATCATCTGCGATAGCAAAACAAAGAGACTAGAGCCGGCCGAAACGAGCGAATTCGTCCGGAGGCCCGCAAGCCTTTGTCGCCATTGCCTCTCGACACCGATCAAAGAGCCCAGCAGCACGGCCGCCAATAGATTTTCAACAAATGTCAAATGAGAGATCATCATCCACCATCCTTAGGGGTCTCCACAAAATGTGGAGACCCCTTAGTTGTAGCCATATTTGCGAACAAACCAATTCTTCATCAGCTGAGTCATCACGCAGTAACAAAGGAGGATCAGAACAAGCCACGGGAAATAAGAAAGTGGAAGCGGCTCAAGGCCGATACCCTTGCCATAGTCTGAGAAGGGAACAAGAATTCCCACGGCCATTACTGATGCCGTCATCAGAATAAGGGGCCATGAGGCGCGGCTTTGGATAAAGGGAATTCGTCTTGTCCGGATCATGTGAACAATCAGCGTTTGCGACAGAAGCCCTTCAACGAACCAGCCCGATTGAAATAGGCTCTCCGTCGCCGGCGTCTGGGACTTAAAGAAAAACCACATGAGCGCAAAAGTAACATAGTCGAAAAGCGAACTGATCGGACCAAAGAAAACCATGAACCGCCTGATTTCCCCGATCTCCCATTTTCTGGGTTTTTCGAGATATTGAGCGTCCACGTCGTCAAACGGAATAGCGGTTTGCGAAATATCGTAAAGTAAGTTTTGCGTGAGAAGTTGAACCGGCTGCATCGGCAGGAAGGGGAATAAGGCGCTTGCACCCAGCATGCTGAACATATTCCCGAAGTTTGAGCTCGCACCCATTTTGATGTACTTGATGATGTTACCGAAAACTTTGCGGCCTTCGATAACACCTTCCTCAAGCACGAGGAGACTTTTTTCGAGAAGAATAATGTCGGCTGACTCCTTTGCAATATCGACGGCGTTTTCGACCGAAATGCCAACGTCGGCAGCCTTCAGCGCCGGCGCATCGTTAATTCCATCACCCAAAAATCCGACGACGTGATGAAGCCTATGGAGCGAGCGAACAATCCTTTCCTTTTGCGCAGGCGTCAGTTTCGCAAAGACAGAGGTCTTCTCAACGACGTTATCCAATCCCTCATCAGTCAGGTCGTCAATCTGGCTTCCGAGCAAGATATCATCTGCCGGAAGGCCGACATCCCTGGCCACCTTTCTCGTCACCCGATCGTTGTCACCGGTCAGCACTTTGACAGCGACGCCATGTTCGTTGAGTTTTTTGATCGCTTGGCTGGCGCTCTCTTTTGGCGGATCAAGAAACGCGATGTAGCCAAGAAGAATCAGATCACCTTCGTCAATGACGGAGTATTCTTTCCTTTGTCCCGCCTCCACGTCCTTATAGGCGACCGCGACAACCCGGAGTCCGTCGTCATTGAGGTCCTGGGCGATTTTTTGAAAACGCTCAACGGGTAGGTCAGGGATCGCAACGATTTCATTTCCCACTTCCGCCCGCCCACAGACCTTCAGCATTTCTTCAAGCGCGCCCTTGCAAATCAGAATATGCCGGCCGTTGGACTTCTCGACGACGACGGACATTCTTTTCCGAGTGAAATCGAACGGGATTTCATCGAGTTTTCGGTAGACACGATCAATCTCAAGTTCCTTGGAAAGTTCGCGATGGTTTAGAACCGCGACATCGAGAAGATTCTTTAAACCGGTCTGGTAATAACTGTTGAGGTAGGCGTATTTCAGCACGCGGTCATTCGGTGCGCCTGAAACATCCAGATACTTTTCGAGAACGATCTTGTCTTGCGTGAGTGTTCCAGTCTTATCCGTGCAAAGCATGTTCATGGCGCCAAAGTTTTGAATTGAGTTGAGGCGCTTGACGATGACCTTCTTCCTGAACATCGACATGGCGCCCTTTGCGAGATTCACGGTCACGATCATCGGAAGCATTTCGGGCACAAGACCCACGGCGACGGCAACTGCGAACATAAAGGCTTCCGTCCAATCGCCCTTGGTAACGCCGTTCACGAGAAATACGAAGGGTGCCATCACCAGCATGAAGCGGATCATCAGCCAGGTGATGCGATGAACCCCTTTGTCGAAACTCGTCTGCACGCGAACTCCGGCAACCGACTTCGCGATGGACCCCAGGAATGTATCGCCACCTGTCTTGATCACCGCGGCGGTCGCGGTGCCACTGACGACGTTTGTGCCCATAAAGCAGATATTCGTAAGATGAAGTGCGTCCCGAACGCTCGCACTTTCACTATTGGCAGTTTTTTCGACCGGGACTGACTCTCCGGTCATGGCCGACTGGCTGACGAAAAGATCCTTGGAATTGAGAAGCCTCACGTCCGCGGGAACCATGTCGCCCGCGGAAAGTAAAATCACATCGCCAGGCACGATCTCTTCAATCGGAATCTCCGCCTTTCGATTGACCCATTCCGTTCCTTGTTCAGAATGAAAGTGCCCTAATCGCCTCAACACGGTCGCCCGAGTTTGCACCATCTTCTTAAGGCTCTCGGCGGCCCGGCTGGAACGAAACTCTTGAATGAAAGTCAGCGAGACACTGATGACGACCATTGCGGCAAGCGTAATGGTTCCCTTAATATCGCCGGTCGCGAAAGATACGCTTGCGAGAACGGCGAGCAGAATATTGAAGGGATTTACCAGCGCCCGGCGAAGCTGCGATTGCCATCGAACTCGATCGTGAGCGATCTCATTGAGACCGAACCTGAGCTGACGCTCTTTAACCTCGTCACTTGAGAGTCCAGTGTTTCGGGTATGAAGCAGATCAAAAATACTTTCAGTGGGGCTTTGAGCGATTCGTAAGAAAAGTTCTTGGTGCCGGTAGCCCGTGAGCTTTGAGCGAAGTGATCCGACAGAGAATCCTCCACCTCCTTGGTCTGCCCCTTTTGCCGTCTGGAAAACGTGGTTGGCAAAACGCATGGTTCGATAACCTTTTCCTCTCTCGAAGGGAAACCTTCATGGATGAGACAACCGAACAAGGTGACTTTCCCTCAACATGGCGTCACCCAGGGATCGCGAAGCGATCCCGCGACGACCGGGCTCGATACAAAGAGCGAGCAAGGGCCTGACGGCAAAAAACGAAAAACCTTTGCTCGTTGAACGAGAGAAGCCATCGCCTTCAGCCATTCCGCAGACGTTCACAATCTTGGATCACAAATTGTTAGCAAAAGCCGAAAAAGAATCTGGAGGTAGGGGTCTCCCATTCCCTTTAACTTTCGCATGGCTGAAACTCCCGCCAGCGAAAACCAAGGTTCGAAAAACCCTTAAGGTCTTACGAAAGGTGGCCTACGCCGGAGAAGAACTGACTCATTTCAGCCACAGGGTCGTCGTCCATTCAGTATTTCCCTTCACCTTGTTGAACATATCCAACCTTCCCTTGAACTAAACTGTCGAAAAAGCTGGAGCCTATTTGCCTCAGTTACGCCTATTTCTTTAACCTCGCAAGAAAATTCGACGGGGTTTACAAAAAAGTACTCGATAGTCCGGGGGGTATTCATGAATGGAGGGGTTCCATCCATCGAATCATCAAACCAAGTCCCGCGAAAGCAGATAAATTCCGACCAAGACAAAGGCGATCGAGGCCGCTTTCTGAAGTCGGCCTTCATGAACATAGTTCTTCATATAAGAACCGAGTCCCACGGCAAGACCGGTCACGGTCCAGAGTGCAAGGGTCGACGATAGAAAAATAGTGATGGGGCTGTTTGCTTGGGCAGCCAGGGTTGCCGTCGCAAGCTGAGTAAGGTCCCCCCATTCGGCCACAAAGATCATAAGAAAAGCGCTCCAAACAGTTTTAAGGAGGCCGTCTCTGAGAGAGCGAGATTCGACTTCTTGCGAAGTCTCTCGCTCTTCGACTTGCAGGGATTTCTTCCATTCAAGGGTTCCAAATATCAAGAATAACAAACCTGAGCCGACGTGAACCCATCTTTCAGGCATTTTCCCCAGGAGATTCCCAAACAAGACGGCAACCGCGGATTGAACAACGAAAGCCAGCGCGGCCCCTATGAAGATCGGCCAAGGCCTTCCCCGCGTTGCCATTAGCAAGGCCGCAAACGCAGTTTTGTCTGGAAGTTCCGCCAAAAAAATCAGGGCAAAGGTAGAAACGAAGAGTTTTAGATCCATCATGAACCTCAAGGTTAATAAAAATGACACACTCGGAATGCGTCGCCACCTATTGAATTATAGTCCCCAGTATTATATAGGGTAGGGTCTATGGCACATACAATTCGTGAAAAAGGAAAGATACTGGCGCGCGTGAATCGAATCAAAGGACAACTCGACGCCTTTTCTAAGGCCATCGAAGCGGAAGGCGACTGCTACCAAATCATGCAGCTTCTTTCCTCTTGTCGTGGCGCCCTGAACGGGCTCATGGGCGAAGTGATTGAGGGACATATCCGCGAGCATATCGTGGAAGCCGATAATAAAAAAATGGCGATTCAGTCTGGCGAAGAACTCATTAAGATCATGGATAGCTTTTGGAAGTGAGGAAACGGTGACTCCTATTGTTGAAAACCCGTTCTCCTGGATGTATTTTCCTACGGCCTTAGCACTTGGGGCTCTCCACGCTCTTGAACCCGGTCATGCAAAGGCCCTCACTGCCGCCTACCTCATAGGAATCAAGGGAACGAAGCGCGACGCTTTCTTATTGGGATTGTCAGTCGCGACCACTCATAGCATTGTTGTTGTTGGCATTTCGATAATGGCGCTTTGGATTGGCCGCGAAACTTTCACTCAAGACATCTCTCATTGGCTCCAAGTGGGAAGCGGTATAATTGTGATTTTGCTGGGAACATGGATGCTGATCAAGCGTATCCGACAAACGTGCCGAACGAACCACCACCACCATCATAATGCCCCTGAGCCGGTACGCATTCGTAATCCAATCGCGGATGGTGTATTAGAGATTGTCGAGACTGAAGACGGCGAAAGGCTTAAATTCACAACGTCGAAGCCCATGCCTGACCTTAAAGTTCGGGTCGTAATCAATCGACAGGACGGCCCAGAGGTTCTCGAGCTTCAGTCCATTTCCGGAACCCAGACTTATTTTCAAAGCAGCGTTGCTCCAAATGAGCCACACGAATTTTCAGCGGAACTTGAACTATCGGCGACGACAAGCAGAGAAATTGTCTTTTTTGAAATGTTTGAAGCCCATGAACATCATGATCACGCCCAGATGAGCGACGATGCACACGCAAGAGCCCATGCCCAAACCCTTCCCGAGTACGTAAAACGCGGAGAGCGACCTTCAATGGCACAAATTTGCGCATTTGGTGCCGCTGGAGGAATGATACCTTGTCCAGCCTCAATTACGGTGATGCTCCTTGCCCTTTCGATCGGAAAATTCGCTTCAGGGATTTTGGCCGTTGCTGGATTTAGCATTGGACTTGCCATCACCCTGGTTGGGATCGGCGTCATAGTTGTTGCCGGAGTCAGTCGCCTCCATCTGGGCACTGGCCGTTTTCATTGGTTATCGGCGAAAGCGCCGGTGGTGAGCGCTGCGCTCGTCATCGTTTCCGGGATCGCCGCGCTCTTATTTGCCCACTGATTCTAGCGAGGAGGATTGAATGTTTCACAAAATCACACTGATTTCGATTCTGGTATGGAATTCAATCAGCTTGTGTCAGGGCGATTCATCCGTCAAAACTATTGAGTTCAAAAACCTCTCTAGCCGGCAAAGTGTAAAACTTAGTTTTGAACCAAAAAAACAGAGGCTCGGAATTTGGTTTGAGGCCGCAGGCCTTCACAAAGGCACCTATGCAGTTTATTGGGCGGATGCGTGTAAAAAAAATGGATTTAAGTTGAAAAGTTCAGATTTGAAGAGTCTTGGCGGAGAACTCGTGACCCTGGCAGTCGAGGCTGACTCGATTTCTTATGAAGCATCTACCGATCGCAATGTCATTCGTGGAGATCCTAAGACTCTTCTAGAAGAAGGGGTTCTTCTCTTAAAGAGAAAAAAAGGTGTCTTCCAAGTTCTTGATTGCGCAGTCTTGGCAGGTTGATCGAATACAGCCTTATTGCTTAATCAGGATAAGGGGAATGACGAATGAAAGAATAGCCCGCAGGGAAAAAGAGATCAAAGTCGGATGGGCCAAATAAGAGATCGAGTTGACCAAGTGCCCTAACAGCAGTCAGATTTTCGAAGCCTCTTTGGGCGCGCAGCAGGCCGATGTTGAAGTTTGCTCCTTTTGCTTCTTGGCAAACATTTCGGCTTCTCCCATATTTTGGTAAGCCTCCCACGCTATCCCAGCCGGATCTTCGACCCACGCCTTGTTGGATTGCGCATAACAGCAAGTGGTCTCGCCTTCGTCGAAGACTCTCAGATCGGCCTTCTTCAGCCTCTCGGTTATTTCAGAAAGCTCCTCAGGATTTTCAACCTGAATTCCAATGTGATCCACGCCGGTCGTCGTTGCGCGCGTTGAGATCGCAAAATTAACTCTCGGGTCTTCCAACATCCACTTTGCGTAATCATCCTTGAGCTTCGTCGGTTTTTGTCCAAAAAGAGTCGAGTAGAACTGGACCGCCTCGTTCAGGTTTTTTACCCCAACATGCATGTGAAATCGCTTCATTGTTGAATCTCCTTTGAGAAAAATAAGTCATTCCGGATCTGAAACGACAAGGTAACCACGGTTTTCAACAGCGAACACCGACTAACATGTATTTTCCTGCTTTAATTCACTTATCTTTGACGTCCACCCGTCAAATTGCCTCTGAAACTTCTCAAAAACTTTCCAATCAATGCAATATCGGGAGCGTGGTCCATCCACCGTCCCTTTGATAAGCCCGATTTCTTTAAGAGCTTTCAAATGTTGGCTAACGGTGGACTGGGCGAGAGGAAGGTCAATTACGATATCACCGCAAATGCATTCCTTTTTCTGTGCCAGCACGGTGAGAATGGCGATTCTCGCGGGATGACCGAGCGCCTTGGCGAAATCAGCCAAATCGATTTCTTTGCGAGCAAACTCTTCTTTTCTTGCCAGAGCCATAGGTCCAATCGTATATCGTGTTTGTACGATTAGCACAAGGGGTACCTATGAATATTCTTTTCATGTGCGTGGCCAATTCTGCACGCAGTCAGATCGCGGAAGGGTTAGCAAAGAAAGTGTTTCCTGAAGCCGAAGTCAGAAGTGCCGGATCTCAACCAGGTAAGTTGAATCCATTCGCCGTTTCGGCGATGAATGAAATCGGCATAGATATTTCAAGGCAACACTCGAAAGGCATCGACGACCTGCCTCCAAAATTTATTGTGGCGATTGACTACATCATCATGCTATATAGGTGGCTATAAATTCGGTCACATAAATCATAAAAATGAGCCGACTTGATTTCTGATGTTCGACGGATC
>PSRN01000161.1 GCA_003176075.1 Bdellovibrio sp. | reverse complement strand
GGTGATCGGCGGCACGGTCCCAACGTCCACGACGGAATCATCGAGTTCGGCGGTGCCCATGGCCGGTTCCGAGTCTTCGGCGTCTCCTCCCGTGGCAGGGTCTCCGGACAATTTGATTCGAATGAGATTCACGAAATCCGGTAAAGAGGCTTCTTAATGGCGCAACAAAAGCTGCTCCACCAAGAGCGCGTGATTCGGACATCAGGCGTCCTATTGATGATCGCGCCATTCGCGAATTTTTATCTTACCATTGATGTGGTCAATCTTCCGGGAAAATGGGCGCCCGCGGTTTTGTTCAAACTCGCGACGGGAATCTCGCCAATTCACTGGATTTTGTGGGTCGCCAGTTTCATTGTGGGCACGATGATGCTCAAAGGAAAGAGATCCTCCTGGATCTCGGTGCTTGCCGTTTTGGGATTTTTTATTGTCTTTGATGTCCTGCAATTCAAGAAAGATATCCAACGGGGATGGACTCAACCTGTCGTCTCTCTCGCGGTGAACGTTTCCATTTTCATGCTTGTTTACTTGCAAGAATTTCGACAGGCATCCGCTCCAGGCGCTCGTGCCGCCCCCGCGAAGTCGGCACCGGAAGTACAGGTGGCGGTATTGCCGTTGGGAAAATCTGCTGCGGCCGTGACGCCGATACCGACTCGGTCCTATGATTTTGCAATCAATTCCAAGAGATTTATCAATCACACGATTGATTTCGAGGGTTATGGGGGGTGGGCCAAAGTGGTATTGATGACTGAGAACGAATTTGTGGTTGAAGCTTTCAAGGATCCTCCTCCGAACATCGAGAATGAAGCTGTGGAAATCTTTGTGGATCAAGCGGTGATTCACTTAAAAATGACGAGTCGTTGGGGTAAGCGGTTCGTTTTTCGATATGAGTCGGTGAGACCTCTGAACTCTGAAGTGAAGGTGGCATAGTGTAACGAAGTCGCGTAAGCGACCTCCGTGGTCAAATTCCAGGGCGTTGTCACGCGCGACACGCATGATTGCGTGTCGCGCGTTTCAATTCGGAACTTTGGTCATGACTTTGGAAAGTCAATCGCTAATTGACAACAGGCAACATCCAAAAGAATGTACGACTAGAGGAATTTTCAAATGCCCAGCATTTCTGAATTTTTTGGAATCACGATTTACATGTACTACGCTCATGGGCTCATGGGCGCCACAATGCTCCTTATTTCCACGCGCGATATCAGGGCAGTGATGCATCGTTTGCCGTGGACACTGGTGAAGTCCTGGCCGGTCGTTTGCCTCCAAAAGTAGTCCGCATGATCCAGGAGTGGGCCGCCAGACACAAAGGCGAATTGATGGATAATTGGACTCGAGTTCAGAGCCGCCACATACCCAAATATATTCAAGGAGCCGACAATGATTAAAGCTATAAGGGTTGTTGCCGATGACAATTTTAATATAACCGTCGACTTGGAAGATGGCCGCACCATCAGATTCGAAATGAATTTCATCAAAAGTGAATCTGGTCCAGTTGTCGACCCGCTCAGACAGATATTCGAGTTTAAGAAAGTATTTGTCAGAAACGGAATTGTAACATGGCCCTCGGGATACGATATCGATCCTTATTTTCTGGTCGAACGTGGTGTTCCCGTAGATAAAGATAAGACGGCGTGACCAGTTTCGCCAAGCAGTTCCCCTGACTTGTGTGTGGTCAATCGTCGCCGCACGATCAATTATAAGTCATCAAACCTCGTTAAAATCCAGATCAGTAGGCATCTGATTTGCTCCTTAATTCAATCACTTCAGAGGTCGTTAACCTGGATGGCTGATTGGAGCTCAAGGTGAGTCAGGTACTGAATCAATCCGAGACAAGGAAGTTCTTCGTGAAAGCCCTTCACATTTTCGTGCTCGCGCTGGGCCTTTTCGCCATTTACTCTTCAACGTCCTTCGCCAGTGCTGGTGGTAGTGGCGGTGGTAATCCTAATGATGCGACTGAAAAAAAACCGGTGGCTCCGGCAGCCGCGTTCACAGATCCGGGACAAACGGTCAACGGCAAGGGCGGCGGAACCCAAACTAACGGTAAGACTTGTCTTCCGGGCGCCCAGATCGGCAACCTCTCGGCCGATGGGACTGGACTTGACAATGACAATTTACCGTTCGACTTCACCGAGCGAGGGCCCGAGTTTCATTTTTGCGGGACGATCATCGCGGCGGATCCTTCAAACGCGAATGATCGGCCAAGGCCTGGTAGCACCAACCCACCACCGGGAAAAGAATACGGTTGGTGTGTGAAAAATGCCGATCTTGCAAAAAAAATCGCGGGGCCAAATGTCCGTCCAGCTGATACGGAGCCCAACAAGTTTCATTGCAACAGTCAGTTCACTGATCAAACCAACCCAGACTCAGCGAGCGGTGGATCGTCACAGAGTCAGCAACAGGCGTACCAGGAAACTATCACTTTTCGCATTGACTGCGGCGCCACGAAGTCGCTCGTAGCCAAGATCATCACGGACAAGGACAAAGACGGTAACACGACCATGAGCCGCATCCAAGTGAGTTCCACTGACAACGACCAATACAAGAATCTTGTCGAGATCAGGGAGAGTTTCGACAAACAGGACGACGAAGGTAAGAAGGTTAAAGGTCAGGTGAGCATTTCTCTAAAGAAAAAAAGTGGGGCCAACGGCGACCCCGATATCGGAACACTTCTTATCCCTCTTCAGGGAACGAGGCTTGATGAAGATTCCTCCAGGCAAACTCAGCGAAGATCGGCCAGCGATCAGGAAGAGGGATTCAAGTTCAAATCCTGCTCGGTGAGTACTGACGGCGGGGGGCCCAAGAGTAAAAGTGAGACACCAGAACCATTCCTGGCCGATCTCACTAAGTGCAATATTTATCGGGGAGCCACGGCAATGCTTTCAGGCGAGCGGTCCGACGAATGCAATTCAGGAGTTGATCCCGTGGGAACCTCGCTGTTTAAATTCAGCCAAAAAAGCCTTGCGCATTAGTTAAGGCGTATACTCATGGTGTATACTCATTTTGAGGCTCTCCCAACCGGGTCTCAAGGCGTGATTTCACAATCTTGCCCCAGATCGAACCGCCCGAAAGTCTTTGTTGTGGAGACTTTCCTGGGCATGCGACAATGATCCCATGAGGCCTGCCCGGAAATTCAAAGCTCGGAAGTATCTACTGAGGCTGATCTTCGCTGCCGAATTGCTCGCGGTAGCAGTCCTATTTGTAAACTTCGATGAGATTGATTTGCGAGAGGAATTGGGCACGATCAAGCCCGATAACACTTCCTTCACTCTCGCCTCCACCACCTTGAATGGCGCGGCTGAAGAAATTGTGGCTGACCATTGGTTGCCGGAGACGCGGGCCATCAGCCGGCACGTCGAAGAACACTTGCGTTTTGGCCTTAACGAGACCCAGATGCAGGATGCCGTCGGGGCTCCTTCCCTGGATCCTGAAATTCGGCTGCAGGTCGCCGATCAGCAGCACAACCTGCCAGGCGTTCAGCTGGTGAACGGTGGGCGTGTGCGCATCGATTGGTCCGGCATGACCTGCGAATACAACCCGGCCAACAGGGTCCTGCAAGTTCGCGCTCCTTTAGCGAAAAGATCCAGCGTCCAATTCGAACGGGACGACAACGCCAATAGCAGTCGTGTCAGCTGGCAAATGTTCTTTTGAATTGCGTTCCCTGAAATCAACTCCTAGAATTTTTCAGTCGGCGATAAGCCAGCTTGTCCATGACATATCCATGGACCGCAAAATTGATGGAGGGAACCCTTTCATGAGATATAAGGCCTTGGCCTCATTGGCTCGTTTGACGGCTCGTTTGGCAGCTTGTTTGACCGGATCGCCAAAAATTTCATCCGCGCTTGCTATTGGAGCTCTACTTCTACCCCTCGGCTTGCCGGCGCAAGGACCGACGATCACACAGAGAACAACCCCCGGAAAAATGAAAATCGGCAAAGTGGAGCCCGGGAGTTCCTTTGCCTTTTTCGGCCTCAAGGAAGGGGACATCGTTACTGGGGTGGGTTCAACCAAGATCGACGATAACTCGTCGCCCAGCCTGATCGATGAGGCGGTTGAAACGGGCAAGACCATCACGGTGATTCGAAAAGGAAAGTCGATCACCCTCAAGCCAAAACCCAGCAAGACCAAATCGGCGACTAGCGAGCCCGCCCGCGAAAATCCGCTCCTTAACAAAGAAATGGTGGATCCCGAGTGACAGTATTCGGTTCAGCTGTCTGCCGCTAGCATCCCAGCCGGATGAGGGACGCTCCGATGCACTTGAAAAACTCATGAGAGAGTTTGTTGAATCTCGAAAGCAGTGACAGGGACAGCCTTGGTCGGATGCGGCCTCAGCCAATCATTTTCACAAAGGCGATTTGTAACAACATTTCTTGTGAATCTTCACTTCTTTAACCTTTTCGAGATTTTCATCAGGAATAAAAACGAGGTGCCAATTCTCTTTTCCATCTCCTGGGAAGGGCATGATTTTGTAGGCATAGATGGTGTCACTGAAGAAATAGCTATCAGGATCTCCAAGCTCTTGCCGGACCAACTTCATTTCCTTTCCAACATAGAGATTTCTCTTTAAGACATCGACCGCCATCGCAGCTCTCTGATTCAAGTCGCCTGAATGAAAAATATTCTTATCTAAGGCTACACTTCCCCATTTTTTTTCTGCTGGTACAGGATCCATGAAAACTGACTTGAAGTACAAGCTGGTCGCCCAGGAAACAATTCCTGCAAAGGACTGCAATGATGGCTAATAAACGACTTGGATTTTTCATTTCGGTTCCTCCGGAATCTTAAGGCCTGGTTTAATGACTTTTAGGTCGTGTGCACGCAAAGCTTCTATTTTTTGGAGACCCCTAAGTGAAATCCAAGTGGTCGATATGCTGTTCAATATGAAAATTGACAAGGCCTGGAAAATCCAGCTGCGTGCAGTGGGATCCGCGGGGCACCACCACGAATTTGCTTCCTGGGATCATTTTGTGCAGGTCCTCTTGAAAATGAAGAGGGGTTACTAAGTCGTTATCGCCTGCCAGTACAAGCGTCGGAGTGGTTATCTTCTTGACCGCATCTTCGTCATTGAACCGCATCATGTCCTCAAAGAGGGGGATAAACGTATCGAGAGGCATTTCAGCTACCGCTCGTGCGTAAATTTCAATGTCCTTCCACTCGGTTTGAACGAGATTGAATCCACCGACCAGGCCGGCCACCACTCCCGCAAGGGGATTTTGGACCGCCGACTTCCACAAGTGACTCACCAGCCGCGGGTAGTTCCGGAAAGTTTTCTTGCCAAATTTGAAAAACGAGTCGACCAGGTCGAGGCCAAACATCCCTTGGATGGGATTGCGGGCAAATCCATTGATAAAGACAAAGGATCTATTGTGCCGTCGGGTCAGTTTTGAATACTGGATAAGGACGGGCACACCAAAACTGTGCCCGACAAAGTGGGCACGCCCGACGTTGAGGTGCTCAATCAGGGCCAAAAGATCCTCGGCCATCGCCCGCACCGTCATATGTTGCAGATTCTTGGGGGCGGAGCTTCGGTTGTGGCCGCGCAGGTCAAAAGTGATGACTTGATTGCGCTTGGAAAAATAGTCGATTTGATGGTGAAAATGGTTCATCAGACAGGCGATGCCATAAACAAATATCAAGGGCTCGCCCTCACCCCGCGTTTCGTAATAAATTTCGGTTCCATCAAAACTCACGAAAGTGCCGGAAGATTTGGGCGTAAAGTGCCCTGGCTCGGTGGTCACCTGCTGCCGGCCAATAAGCCTGTCTGTTGGCTCGTTCGCTTGTCCTATCGTTTGTCCTGTCGCTTGTCCGTTCGTTTGCCTGCTCGCCTGCCTGCTCATTTGTCTACTCATTTGACAAATCCAATTTCAATCAGCGTTTTACCGATTCTCACCCGGTCCCCTTCCTTCACTCTGTGAATTCGGATCGGGTGATCATTGAGACGGACAATATCAGGGTAATCCGTTTGAAAGTCAGCACCTGCTTCGGTGGGCACGAGGGCGAAAGCAACAGGAGGAGCGGTCAATTCCTCGAGTTCAAAGTCCAGAGTGTCTGAGCCGAACTCCCGGGGCCCGAAACCCAAGATGAAATTCCGGTCCGCTTGAATTCCCTCGAGGATGCGGATTTCGACGGCGGGTTCAAAGGGGACCACATGCCCCTGTTCAGGAGGCTGATGCTTGGACGCTTCAATCAGGCGAAGGACTTCCTCTTTGATGATTTTTTTCCACAGGGGCTGGTCAAACTGCGCCGCCTGCTCGTCCTCGCTCTGCAGAACCTTGAACACGGTTTGACCGATGACAAAAACGCGTCCGATCCCCAGAGTGACCCGGCGAACTTTTTGTCCGTTAACCTTGATCCCGTTCTGAGATTCTTGGTCCACCAGCACCAGGTTTCCGCTGCGGGTTCGTTTGACCAGGGCGTGTCTTGAAGAGACTTTGCCATCCCTACGCAACATGACTTCACCGCGGGCACGGCCGATCTCATAACCTTCCTTCAGCAGGAACTTCTCACCTTTGTGGGGGCCCTCCAAGGCCTGGACATAAACCGCCATGATTTCAAAAGCTTAATGAATTC
>PSRN01000015.1 GCA_003176075.1 Bdellovibrio sp. | reverse complement strand
TTTTCGGAAAGCATGGACCCGAAATCATGGATGAAAGGCAGGAGATATGAAGTCAGCGACAACCGAGAAGCCCACTGAATCGTCAGTGGGATTGCAGCGGAAATGGCTTCCGAAAATGGGAAAATGGCTTCACAATTCCACTTTGATTTTTGTGATCGGCCTCGGATTGGGAGTGGGTTCGACCTATTTCCAGTGGGACTTGCTTCGCGCTTATGCCCAGGACCGTTACGCGGATTTGCAAAACTTCACCAAGGTTTTGAATTTGGTGCAGCAGTATTACGTCGAGCCCGTGGACGTTCACAAGTTGATCTATGGGGCGATCAAGGGAATGCTTCGTGAATTGGATCCCCACACCAGCTTTATGCCGCCTGACCTTTTCAAGGATTTCGAGTCTGAAACATCGGGAGAATTCGGCGGTCTCGGCATTGAGATTTCGATTCAAAATGGCATCTTGACCATCATTTCGCCCATCGAGGACACGCCGGCGTGGGAGGCTGGAATCAAACCCGGGGATAAAGTGATCGCAGTGGACGGAACTTCCACCAAGGGCCTGAGCCTGGTGGAAGCTTCGCAACTCATGCGCGGTAAACGCGGTTCGAAAACCGTGCTGACCGTCGTGCGCGATGGCGAAGACGATCCTCGTGACATTAAGATTGTTCGCGGGAATGTGAAGATCAAGTCTGTCAAGACAACGGATCTCGAGGACGGCTACGCCTACATCCGGTTGACGAGTTTTATTGAAAACACCGCGAAGGACCTCGATACGGCGCTGGGCGACCTCAATGCTAAGATGCCTCTTCGCGGGTTGATCCTGGATCTGCGCCGCAATCCGGGGGGGCTCCTCGATCAAGCCATCAAGGTCAGTGACACATTCTTAAAAGATGGAATCATTGTTTCCACCATGGGCCGGGACGCAAGCAACAAGGAAGTTGTCAACGCCTCGAAGCGTGGCAAGAACACCGATTACCCGATCATCCTTTTGATGAACGAATATTCAGCGAGCGCCAGTGAGATTGTCGCCGGCGCGCTTCAGGACAACCAGCGGGCCATCGTGATGGGGCAAAAAAGCTTCGGCAAGGGCTCGGTCCAGCACGTGATCAAGCTGGGCGACGGCTCCGGCCTCAAGCTGACGATTGCCCGGTACTACACTCCCAGCGGAAAATCCATTCAGGCCGAGGGGATCACCCCTGATGTGGAACTCGACGAGGTCGATAACGAGGCCTTTCATAAAGCCATCGTCAAAAAGCAAGCGTCGCGCGAAAAGGATATGGCTGGGCACCTCTTGGGCGAAAAGGAAAAAGAAAAGGAAAAAGATAAGGAGAAGGAAAAAGAGAAAGAAAGGCTGCTGCGCGAGACCCATGAAAGCGAAAAGGATTCCAAGGATTCCAAAGATTCCAAGGACTCAAAAGAATCAAAGGATGCAAAAGGAAAAGGTGCGTCCTCCGGCAGTGGTCGAGGGAAGGGTACAGGAGCTTGGTGGAAAGAGGATTTCAAGAAGAACGAGCCCAAGTCGAGCAAGGACAAGCTTCTAGCCGAGGATTACGAGGTCTATGAAGCCTACAACTATCTGAAGGCGATGAAGCTTCTCAAGCCCAAAGCGGTGAAGTGATCGGCGAAAGATTACAATTTGGTAATCGCTCCATGTTGCCGCGCTGACACTCAGGATGACATAGAGGCCGTACTGCAATACCAATCTTTGCCCAGGAGGTTCGCATGAAGTCGATCTATGCATTTTTCGGTTTTTCTGCACTTGTCGTATCGTTGACTGCCGTCAGTTTCGCTGAAGTGACGGTTCACGAACTACAAGGCACTTGGAAGGGTTACTGCCGTCCGAATTCTTCGCCAGCCAGTTCGTTATGCGCCTTTGATTTCACAAATGACCGAGGAACTTACCGGGGGACTTTTAGTTGCGATGAATACAGCGATCTGCGCTGTGAATCGCTGCAAAAAGCGGGAGCGCAAAAGGCGGAGTTTTCTTATCATTTCTTGCCTGACAACAAGGTGAAGTTTGTTTATCCCAGCGGAAATGAATTTTCCGAGGTTATCAGCCGCCTCTCCATTTCCCACGACGTACTTACCGAAACAGGAATTTCCGTAAAAGACGCCAAAGGAAAAGAATCGCGTGCCGCTGGCATTCCCCAATACTACACGCGTGCTAAACGGGATCTTTCCAAGTAGAGTCTAGTTTTTATACCCGAAAGGGTATCAAATATCCTAAATTGAAGAAAATTGCACCCCATCGGGTATAAAGCCGATAAAAATATTTAATTTATACCCGATAAGGTATAATATCCAACCATGAAAAGCGTCGGTAGATATGTTAAACAAAAGCGAAAACAGGTCGGTCTAACCCAAGTTGAACTTGCCGACCGCGCAGGTGTAGGTCTCCGATTTGTTCGGGAGCTTGAAAGAGGAAAGGCAACTCTGAGATGCGATACCGTTAATCAAGTCCTCGCGTTGTTCGGCGCGCAGTTAGCGGCCGTACCGCGACCTGAATCAGAGAAGTCCAAGTGAAAAAAATAGGTAGGGTATTTTTTCGAGACACCTATGCGGGGAAAATCGAGCAAGCGGACGGCGCTTACCAGTTCACTTATGATCCTGAATATCTTGATCGTGTTGACTCACACCCCATCAGTCTGACTTTACCACTTAGGCGAGATCCATACGTGGAAAAGACGATGATCCCGTTCTTTGATGGCCTTATACCCGAGGGGTGGCTTCTTAACTTGGCCGTGAAGAACTGGAAGATCGACCGCAGAGATCGAATGACTCTACTTCTAACCCTTTGTGAGGACTGCATAGGGGCAGTTAAAATAGTCAATGTGTCGGAAGAGAATTAGAACATGAAGAAATGTCTTGGATGCTACAACGAGCTTGAAACCTCAAAACTGGATTTTCATGAAAAATGCAGCAAGAGGGTCTTTGGCCGGGCGACCCCACCAACACTGGGCTACGAGCTCACGGAAATAAAGGACCTTGCAAAGAAAGTGCTCAATCGTCGGTTGGCAATTCCAGGCGCCCAGCCAAAACTTTCGCTGACTGTCGACTCACTTGATGTCACTGATGCCCGTTTAACAATCGTGGGCCTATGGGAAGGAATCTATATCTTGAAGCCACCCAACGAAGATTATCCCAAGCTGCCGGAAAATGAAGACCTGACGATGCACATGGCTGAAGACTGCGGAATTGATACCGCGATTCACAGCCTCATCAGATTCAAGTCGGGAGAGCTTGCTTACATTTCCAAGAGATTCGACAGAGTCATTAAAAAGAGAAAATCAGAAAAATTAGCCGTCGAAGATATGTGCCAACTGACCGGACAACTCACCGAAAACAAGTACAACAGCTCAATGGAGAAGGTGGCTAAAACTACGAATGATTTAACCACGAATAAGGGCCTGGAGATGTATTCGCTTTACCAAGTAATTCTATTTTCATTTCTAACCGGAAATAGCGACATGCATTTGAAGAACTTTTCGCTTCTGGAACAGCCCGACGGCTTAATTGGTTTGTCACCGGCCTATGATCTGCTATCGACAAAACTTGTTGTTCCAAGAGACCGCGAGGAACTCGCTTTGACGCTGAATGGAAAGAAAAGTCGCTTGAACAAAAAAGACTTTTTGAATTTCGCAAGGTACGGTGGCTTGAGCGCGAAGGCCGCGGAAAATGTCTTCAAAAAGTTTGAAAACAAACTCCCCGGTATGAAAGCCTGGATCCTTAAGAGTTTTCTTACTCCAGAATTTCAATTAAAATATTTAGACTTGATTGCAGTCCGGGCAGGGAAGATTGATTTGAATGTGCCAGCAAATTTTGTCAATTTGAAGTGACACCCGTGGCGCTGCGGAGGTAACACCCGTGGCGGCTCCGCCGCCCACGCTGGAGGCGCCGACTTGGCCACTCGCCGCCCACGCTCCGGTTGCGCAGACCCTCATCACGGACTCTCACCAGGGTCACGGTCGCACAAAAGTTCGACGTCTGTGCGCCAAAATTCCAGTTGAAGATCTGGTTGTCATCGACTTCCGGATCTTTGCGACCGGCCTGATCCTTGCTCCACTTTCATAGGAGGAGAAACGCGAATGATCGGTCGGCGTCGACTGCTGTCATCACTTATTCACATCTCTTGTTTCACGTTACTGGCCGATGCCCACGATGGCTCCACGATCATTCCGCCTTCCTTGTTGCCGGCACAACCCGCGATATTCGACCTGGTGACGCTGAATCCTTTTGCGAAAGTGCAAAGCCCTTTGCCGGTTTCCCAGGTGCCCATCCCCGGCGATCAATCTTCTATGAGTACCACGGAAGCGACAACAGCCACAAACGCAACGACAGCCACGAATGCACCTACGGACGCACCCACCGACGGAACTACAGACGCAACCGTGGACGCTCCAAAAGCACTCATCTACGGAAGCCACGCCAGTGGTTGTATCGCCGGGGCGGTGGAAATCAAGGATTCACCGACCCGCCGGCTTCAGCATTTGGAGCGAGTTCGCAACTTTGGCCATCCCGAACTTATTCATTTTCTTGATCGTCTGGGAAAAGCATCCATAAACGATGGCGGTCCCCTTTTGATCGGTGATTGCTCTCAGCCCGTGGGCGGCCCTTTGGTCGATGGGCATGCAAGTCATCAGGTCGGGCTTGACGTGGATATTTGGTATAATCGACCGAACGGAAAATCGAATTCTGCGGCAAGCCGTTCTAACACTTCACCCATAGTGGTGGCGACCCACAAACTCACAGGCAAGAGTCCAGAAAGTTTTTCGCTGCAATCACACCTCAACCAGGAATGGAACGTTGCAATGGCCGACCTTCTCGAGCGGGCCGCCGTGGATCCCGCGGTGGAGAGAATTTTTGTGAGTCCTCCGATCAAAGAGGAATTTTGTAAGCGTTATGCCAAAGACGGCAACTACCCGAGTTGGCTTCTTAAGATTCGACCTTATCATGGTCACGCCGACCATTTTCATGTCCGCTTGAACTGTCCACAGAGTTCACCTGAATGTCGGGTCAAGGATCCGCTAAAACATGCCCGAGATGATTCCACGCTTGTCGATTGTGGCAACGCCCTCAAGCGATGGACCAGCACCGATCCCCGTCTCAAGGGTAGCTTCTTCAATACACTGGTGGCGGAAGCGGCCAAGGCGCCGGCTCCCAATGCGAAAGTGCCCGAGCCGAAGTGGCTGACGGCGGCGAATAAACTGCCGAAACAGTGCCAAGCGATCAAAGTGAAGTTGACTCAGCGGCTTCAGGTGGCATTGGCGGGTCACCGGGTCCAGCCGTTGGTGGTGCAGGACAAAACCTATCGGTTGGCGGATGGGATTGGTCAGCGCTAACGCGCTTTGTGGCGAGCCATGTGCTTTAAGTACAGGATCAAATCGCGCAGCTCGTCCTCGGAAATCTGCTCCCGCGTAAAGCCATTCATTTTGGCTTGGGGCCAATGGCGCAATTGCTGCGGATTCCGAATGAGCTTCTTGAGGTAATCTTCCCTCAAATACTGCGTCGGATTGTAGGGCAGGTTCAGATCGGGCCCCATTTGCGTGGCCCCCTGCCCGTTCATGGTGTGGCAGGCGAAGCAATTTTTCAGAAAGGTCTTAAAGCCAAGCTGGATCGGATGATCAGATCCCAGCTTTGCACTGGGTACGATGAGCGGGTATTGTTCTTCGATCGGTAGAGTGACGGAGAAGCTGGCCAATTGATAAGGCCACTCCTCGGGTCCGATTTTTGATTTTTCCGGATTCAACCAGGCCAAGTAAAAGGGCGCCGGCGTCTTCGGATCCTCCCCTTTTTCGGCTTTCATGGGAGGCCACTTTTCGTTCTCTTGTTCAATAGTGATGTAGGCCACGGCTCCCGCCGAAGAGATGTTGAGCAGACGCTGCTTGCTGATGGGCGCTGCAAAAGAGTCCACGCAGTGGAAGGTGATGGTCGCCTTGGGCGGTATCGCCACGTCTCTAAATAAGGCGGCCACCGGCACGGCACGAACTGTGGTCGTACGCCCCGGATACAGCGGATTTTGCGGAATCTCGATGGTTACGGCATCCGGGCGGTTGAGAAGATCGCGGCGGCTGAAAGTAAGCACCTCGTCCCCCGCCCGAATCTGCAAGGTCGGTTCGTCCGCAAAGGCCACCCCGGCTATGGCGGCCACCATGGCTAGTAGTCCGCGCAAAATCTTCGTAAGGCTTCCTTCAATGTCCTGGCGATACGACTGAATTTCAATACCTTAAAACCTCTGCGGTTGAGTTGTTTTCAACGACGACGGAGAATATCACATCCCTCAGCGGAGCGCGATCCTCAGCGTAGTCATGATTGGCGGACCACCCAAGACTTTCAAAATTGAAAAAAACTTCGACACATTTTCCCTCGCCCCGGCCCGATTTCCTTTCAATTTGAATCTTGCCGAGATCAACAATTGTGGGTCGCTTGGCAGGTATTTTCGATTTCATCAGCGATAAAATTGGCACCGACGTCCCTTTTGCTGATTCCAACAAGACTAAAAAAAGAAGAATAGTGGCAGGTGCCATCCAGGACTTTCAGTGCACAACGCCGTCAGCTAAGCCTCGTCAGCCAAGCTCCGTCAGCTTCTCCTTGGGAACCTCGCGCACGTGAGACGCCTTCTTAACGAAATCAAGAACCTTTTCTTCGGTGATCATGTAATTGAGCCGCTCAGCCTGTTCGGGCTTGGCGTAAAACTCCCGCATGCGCTCCATGGGAATGCCTGTTTGCGCCGAGTATTCTGTGAGTCGCCGCTCAACATCCTCGCGGGTCGCGGAGAGTTCATGTTTGCGGGCGATCGCATCGACTATGAATGAGGATTGCACGATCTCACGGGCCGTGCCTTCAAAGTCCTTGTCCCATCGGGTGGCGTAGGTTTGGAATTCGTTCTCGCCCATCTGTTCGGCCGTCATCCTTTGTTTGACATCGGCAATCAGCCTGTCCTTTTGTTCATGCACCATGGCCGCGGGCGCCTCGACCGGGTTGTTTTGCACCAAGAGCCGCAACAAACGATTGCGGGTGTCGTTCTCGATGCGCTTCTGTTCCGATTGCATGAGGTCGGCACGAATTGTTTCACGCAGTTTGGTTTCGGACTCGATACCGGCCAGCTGTTGATTGAGGAATTCGGGCGTCAGCTCGGGGAGCACCTTCTTCTTAAGGGCCTTCAGACGCACGCGAAACTCGACATCCTTCCCAGCCAGTTCGGCCGACGTGTAGGGAGTTGGGAACTTCAACCGCAAAACCCTGTCTTCGCCGACATTCATTCCCACCAGGCCCTCTTCAAACCCTTCAATAAAGCGCTTGGACCCAATGACCAGGGCAAAATCAGTGCCCTGACCTTTGTCGAGAGGCTGGCCGTCGACGAAACCGGTAAAATCAATGATCGCCTGGTCGTCCCCCTGCGCCGGTCGGTTTTCCAAAACATCGATCCATGTGGCATGGGCGGAGCGAATATTCTCAATGACGGCGTCGATGCGCTTTTCATCCAGCTCAAGTTTCTCAGTTTCAAATTCAAGGCCTTGGTACTTCTTCAGCTCCACCGCGGGACGTACTTCAAAAAAAGCGGTGAACGAAAAATCCTCGCCGGCGACCGGGACGTCGAACTCAAATTCAGGATAAGTGATCGGATCCAAGGAATGCTCCATGAGGGCTCGCGCGTAGTGGCGCTCGATCAGGTCTTGCACCACCGATTGCTTCACCTTCTCGCCGTAAAGATTGCGGATAGTGGCGAGCGGCGCCTTCCCGGGACGAAAACCCTTGATGTGAGCGTCCTTTTGAATTTCACGAAAGGCCTGTTCAAATGATTCGGCGACCGAGGCGGCGGGAATTTGCACTTCCAGCTTTCGCTTAAGCTGTTCGAGATTGGAATAACTGGATTTCATTGTCTTGCCTTGCCTTTCAGCGTGGGCAGCGAAGCTGCCACTGGTTCATGTTGCAGGGGGTAAAAGTCAGGCGGATGTTAGGAAATTTGGATGGCTATAGCAAGCCATATAATGCGAAGCGAAATGATTCCTCTAGCGTCACTTGAGAGACTTTTAGAATGGCTTTGGTTCACTTTGTTTCGGGCAAAGGCGGAGTTGGCAAGTCCGCTGTCGCCGCCGGGCTCGCGCTGGCCTATGCCCGACGGCAAAAGCGCACGCTTTTGGTGGAGCTGTCGAGTGAGAGCTTTTACCAGGAAGCCTTCGGGACAAAATTTTCTTCGGTGCCGTCCCCGTGGCGCGAGGGCGTGGAAATCGCCGTATGGAATGGCCCCTCCTGCCTGCGCGAGTACGCCCTTCACCTTCTTAAATCCGAAACCCTTTATCGTCTTTTCTTTGAAAACAACGTGTCTAAAACCCTGATCCAAGTCGCCCCCGGACTTTCTGAAATTGCTATTCTTGGGAAGATAACAAGCGGGCCTCCCCGCAACGTCGGTCCGAAGATGCCTTACGATGTCCTCGTCGTCGACGCCTTCGCGACGGGACACTTTCTGGCGCTGCTCAAGGCCCCCTTCGGATTTTCGCAGGCCATTCGCTTTGGTCCCATGGGGGAGCAAACCCGGTCGATGATCGAAGTCATTCAGAATTCCGACCTTTGCCGCTATCTGCTGGTGACTCTCGCCGAGGACTTGCCGGTGGCGGAAACGAAAGAGCTCAAAGGCGATTTGGAGAAGTTTATTCCCGTCAAGGCCCATGTCGCGGTCAACCGGTGGCTGGAGCCGCCACCTGGCACGGGCGGTCCGCCCGCTTTTTTGGAATATTTGCGTCGAACGGAGAAAAGGCAGGCCGCGGCGCTTGCGGCATTCACCCGTGGCGTCTGCGGAGGTGCCGGAGGCACCGACTTGGGCGGCGCCGCCCACGCTGGCGAAAACGTCAGCCGTTTGCCTTGGATTTTCTCTCCCCATTTTGGCGAGGTGGCGGAGGGGCTAGCAAAGGAATTTGACACTCATGTTTGAGTTTTTGAATCAAGCGCGCGTGGTGGTTTGCGTAGGAACCGGCGGGGTCGGGAAGACGACGGTCGCCGCCGCGCTGGCTTACCGGGCGGCCCGCCGCGGAAGGCGGGTCCTGGTGTTGACGGTGGACCCCTCGCAGCGGCTCAAGACAACGTTGGGACTTGCTACGACCGGGGATTGGATCACCGTGGATGCCTCCGAACTGAAGGGGCGGCTCTGCGCTTCAGTAATGGATGTGCAAAAGACCTTTGACTCGTTCGTTTTGAAGGCGGCCGAAACCCAACCTGAGGCCCGGAAGATTCTCGACAACCGCCTGTACAAGCAGTTGACGACCACCCTTGGCGGGTCCCAGGAATTCTCTTCGATAGAAAATCTCTATGCCGCGGTGGGATCCGGTGAGTTTGACCTGGTGATCCTGGATACCCCGCCGGCCCAGCACGTGATGGACTTTCTTAACGCTCCTCAAAAGTTGGCCTCTGTTTTCACCGAAGGGATTGCCCGCTGGTTTCGCGACCCCAAGGCGCACGGTGAAAATTTCTGGGTCAGCGTTTTTCAAAGCGGCACCCGGCAAGTGCTTCGCGTCCTTGAACGTCTGACGGGATCTGAATTCATGCGGGAACTTTCACAATTTTTCCAGCAGATCCACACGTGGCAGGCGCAGTTGGAAAATCGCGCGGTGGAGTCGCACCGTATTCTTGTTCATCCCGAAACTCACTTTTTGATGGTGGCGGGCTTTGACGAGGCCAAATTCATCGAAGCGGAAAAATTTTCCCGTGAAATCAAGAAAAACGGTTATCAGCTTTCAGGTCTGATCATCAATCGGGCCAAGCCTCTTTGGGCGCAAATGCCCTCGTCGCAGGATCCATACTGCGCGCGATTCCTTGATTATTACCGCCGTCGCAGCGAGCGAACGCATGAATTTGAAGTGAGGACGAAGCAGCTTTTTGAGATCATTGAACTGCCGGAGTTGGACGATGACGTCCACGATTTGACGGGCGTTCGATCCTTGAGTGAAATCATTGATCGGGCCCTGGAGTCGTCACGAGGGTCGTCATGAGAGAAGTCATGAGAGTCATCATAGTCGTCATGAAAAGTGTCGCTGGGACCAGTGTTTTTGCGCTTGTGATCGGCGCTTGCTCCGGTTCCGCGCCGCGGGGGCAATTCGATGAAAAGCTCAAAGCCGTGCAAGAATCCGAGCTGCGCGAAGCGCTGCAAGCGTCGAACGAATCCAATTGGCTGGTGGCGGAGGACAAACTGCGGAAGTTTCTCACGCAATACCCAGTATCACCTTTCAATTCGCAAGCCCGATACGAACTCGGGCTGGTTGTGAAATCGCGGGGTCAGATGGAACAGGCGGCTGAGATTTTCAAGAATTTGAGCGAATCGGCACGCTCGGCGGCCCCCCTCTATGCGGGGCTGGCGCTCGAGCGGCTCGCGGAGTGCTACGAGACCCTGGGCGATGAGCTCGGCATGGCCAGCGCCTTGAACGACGCCGAGCAGTTTTCCGAATTTCTCCCGCGGGAAGTGGCCGAAATTGAAATCCCGGCACGCAAGGCCGCGCTCGCTTTGCGGCGTCACCATGTGGAGGAAGCGCGACGTGAAATTCGCCGGGTGGACCTCGCTTTTCCCTCGATTTTTCCGGGAAATGATGTACGTCCCGAAGACCAGGCCCGCATTCTCTATTCGATTGGGGCCTTCCCGGTGGATGAATTGACGGCCGAGCATTTTTTTGAGGCGCTGTCGGAGAATGAGGAATTGCAAAAATACTTGTGGCGGGCCTCGCAACTGCAAGCAGCGCCCTGGTCGCAAAAAGCAATGGAGAAGCTTCGCACAAACTACCAGACATTTTTTGATTTCGCTGATAATTTCACGGATAAAGGCGCGGTTGGTGATCGGCGGATGAAAATGCTCGGCTCGATCCTTGAGTCCATACAGACGCTGACCGCCTACGCCGGTTCAGACTGGGCGGCGGCGCGGCCACCAGCGGCACGGCCACCAGCAGCGACCCCAGCGACCGCAGCCACGGCGACCGGCGATGCGACAGGTTCCATCGAAACGATCGAAAAAATCAAGGACCAGTGTCGGGCCGAGATCTGGGGTGGTCAGCCCATCACACCCGTGACGCCCGAGTCGCGGGGAAGAAAATTTCCTCAGCGAAATAAGAAACCGGCTAAAACTGTACCCAAGGAGACTGTGGACCCCAACCTTTTGCGAGGCTTTACCTTATGATCAAGAACTTTTTGAACTCCAAACCCGTGGCAGCTTCGCCGCCCACGCTCGAGGGGCAACCGCTCCAGCAAGATTCAGCTCAGAAGGCCCTTCATCACAATTACTGCCGCAAAAACAAGATTCTGATGGAGTGGTATCTGGACAAAACAAGCCGCATCCCCTTCCCCATTTACTCCAGCTATGACATTCGTGATGCGGGCTTCAAAGTGGCCAACGTTGACGCCAATATTTTTCCCGCCGGCTTTAACAACATCTGCTCAGCGGATAAGGAATATGCCGTTGAAGTTCTGGCGTCCTACATCAACAAGCACTATGGAAGCGGCATTCAGCGGATCATGCTGGTGACGGAGGAACATACAAACAACCCCTATTACTGGGAAAATGTGAATGCCATCCGTTCGATGTTGGAGGATAGCGGCCGCAAGGTCTTGATCGCGTTGCCGCGCGATTCGAAGCAAACCATCAAGGTCCAAAGCGTCTCAGGGGTCGAATTCGAGGTCGGCTCGGCTTATAACGATGCGCCGGCGGTCAAAGCGTTTCGTCCTCAGCTCATTATTTCGAACAATGATTTTTCAGAGTCTTACGACGAATGGGCCGTTCAAGTGCGCGAACCGATGAATCCGCCCAGGGAACTGGGTTGGTATCAGCGCAAGAAGTCTCTTTATTTTGAGTATTACAACAAAATGGTGCGCGAGTTCGCCGAGTTGGGAGGCCTCGATCCCTTTCAGCTCAGCGTTCGAACCGAAAAGTTTGAGGGGTTTGATCTCGAAAAGGACGAAACCGTCAAAGTTCTCGCTTTCCGCGTTGATAAATTTATCAAGGAACTGCAGGACGAGTACAAATCGCGTGGCATTGATCATCGGCCCAATGTTTTTATCAAAAATAATTCGGGGACATACGGTTTGGCCGTCATTCAGGTGGGATCGGGTGAAGACGTTTTGCAATGGAATTACAAGTCACGGAAAAAAATGAAGGCCGCCAAGGGGGGTAAGGAAATCGAGGATGTCATTCTGCAGGAAGGAATTCTCTCCCGCGTGCAGGCCGACGGAGCCGTCGCCGAGCCCGTGATCTACATGGTCGGCAACCAACCCATCGGCGGGTTCTTGCGCTCCCATCCCGAAAAATCGAATATTGACTCCTTGAACTCCCCCGGCGCCGTTTATAAGCGGATCTGTGTATCGGATCTGAACGTGGCGTTGGAGGGCTCTCCCTTGGCCAATGTCTATGCCTGGTCCTCGCGACTGGGTCTTCTTGCCATTGGCCTTGAAGCGCAAGCCATGAACGTGGAATTCAAGGGATTTCGCACCGGCGGCGAAGAGCCGCTCAGAGTCTGATAAAAGCGATCAGGCGTTGGTTGCTCCAGCAAGAAGATTGGCCTATGCAAAAATGTGTACGGGGTAAGGGGTTGTGGATATCCTGTTAGTCGGTGACGAAACCTAAGAGCGAGAACATCAAGATTGCGACCGAAACCGGCGAAGTATCGGGAATCCTCGATTCTCCGGTGAGAATTGTCGCGGGTTTGACGCTCGCTCATGGAGCGGGCGCGGGAATGCACCACAAGTTTATGACTGATCTTGCAGTCTCGTTGGCGTGCCGGGGCTTTGCAGTTCTCCGCTTTCAATTTCCATATATGGAGACCGGCAGAAAACGTACCGACCCGCCGTCTATTGCGATACGAACCGTCGAGGCGGCCGTGGACACGCTTCGAAAGCGGATTCCCGAAGTTCCCGTGTTGGCCGCGGGTAAGTCTTTTGGCGCTAGAATGACCACGACCGCTGCCGCGGCGGGCTTGCTCGCCGGTATCGAGGGCATCATCTGTTACGGCTTTCCATTGCATCCCCCGGGCAGACCTGGCGTCGAACGGGCAAAGCATCTCGCGCAGGTCCCGGTGCCGATGTTGTTCCTGCAAGGAACCCGTGATGAGCTCACCGACCTCAAGCTCATGCGTGAAGTCTGTTCGAAACTTCCTCGGGCAAAGCTGAAGATCATTGAGGGAGCCGATCATGGGTTCGGCGTTTTGAAGCGATCGGGGCGAACATCGGAAGACGTCATGAACGAGCTGGTCGACGAGTCGATGCGCTTTGCCACCGGGAGACCTTTTTCCGTTGAAAAGAACACTTGACATTTTGTCACTTTTAAGTGACAATTGAAAATGATGGAAGCCCGCCGGAGAAGCATCAAGAAGTACGTCACTGAGAGCGGGCGATGCCCTGAGTGAGTACTATGCCAAAACGAGTGCGCGACTACGAAGAGGATCTGGTTGAGAAGTTAAGAGACATTGAATTCGCGGCCGAGTACCTCAACGCTTCGCTTGAAGACTCCGGCGAAGGAGCAGAGGAGCGCTTCCTGATGGCGCTCAGGCAAGTGGCAAAGGCTCACGGGATGACCAATGTTGCCGAGAAGTCCGGCATGGCCCGCCAGGCGATGTATCGGGCGCTGTCCGAGACTGGGAACCCCGAGCTGTCGACGCTGAAGTCCCTATTGGATGCTATGGGGTTGAAGCTCGCAGTTGAGCAGAAGCCGCGGGCGTCGTGAATTTTTGCGGCGACTGCCGACTCACACGAGTCGTTCCTATCGCCAAAACCAGATCGTTCCAAGACCACGGCTCCATGGGTTCCTTGCGGGTCCAAAGGAGATAGTCCTTGTTCGGCTCATTGGATAACCTGGAGGCGGTTACTTTTTCAGAGGGTACGGATTCGCGTTTACTTTCCACTGAATTTCGAAGACCTATTTACCTATGCCGTTGATCGCTTTTCTTCTGATTTGGGTTCCCTCGGCCTGGTCTTCTGCTGGTGGAAATCATCTATCCGCCGATAATGGGATCGGGTGTTCGTTAGTCAACGGGGGTTCTGATAAGATTTTAGATTCGTATTCTGTGGAACTCGACGCGCTAAGTGCAGTGCCAAATTTTCATATTGTTAATGAACTCCGCAAAATTGGTAAAGATCCTCACGCGACCATTATGGCGTGGATTCAAGACTACATGGATGACCCCCATGAATTTGAAGTCGGCCTTCGCGCGCCACCGGTCGGTGAATTCGATCGGATAAAAAAACGGTTTCTTTAATTCTGCGAACTTGATATTTTCCTTTTGGATAATTATTTCCGCCGCCTTGGGGAAGTCGCCGCAAAAATAATGGGTCATCCAAACCAACCTCCGGATCACGTGAAACTTCCGCCGCCTCCGCCTGGGCCTGGAATCTATTTGGATATTGCCTCAAGTACCGAAACAGCAGAATCCATTTGGAAGGAGTTATCGCCCGGAACACGCTACGCCTTTTCCACAGGCGACCCTTTTCCATCTGGAGTGTTGAGTGAAGTCATACGACTCAAGCAAGCCGATGCCGAAGTTATTGAAGGCGACGTCATGGCGTTAGAGGTGGATCCGTCCGGATATAAGGTTATTCGTGCCAACAACGTGACTGTTCGCGGTTTTCCAAACAAGTTGCTGGAGTTGTCCGCCGCCGTGAAGCAGGGCGGGCCAATGGCTGGACCGTTGCGTGGGACTAAGGTATGAGGATTGGCAGGCTTTTTATGAGCTGACTCGATTTGCTGCCTGGCTTGAGCAAGCGCAGGGGATGGAGGTCGTAAGGCAATCCTTGAAAGATATCGCAATCTTTCCAGATCATGGCGGTTTTGACAACCGCTGGAAATTGGCTCTTTTGCAGCATTCACCCAAGCTCGATTTGTACTCGAGTCCAGAACTGGCTTTCGGACCCCATCCAACTGATCAAGAGCGGGCGGCGCTTGAGTCGCTTGCGGAGTTTCTCGAGCGTCAGGAACATTGGTCGGATTTGGATTTTCACCGCGCGCACATTCTGATGAATAACCAAGTTCCCGTGTCGAGGCGACTTGCTGAAAAGTTTGTAGCCCGGGCCGATCCAAGGGATCTTCGCCTTCTTCTGACGAGAAGAGAGGCCGCCAGACTTTTTTTGGCAGCTGGGCTAAAACATTTACCCATTGTCTCCATTGCGATGACTGGCAAGGCAGGGGACGATCCAGAGTATAATGTGTTTCTTGGTGATGCTCTTGCGAGCAGTTCGCTCACAGATCCTCAGTTCCATAGGTTAACCGATTCAGTGCACCGAGCGATCAAAGGAGATGGAGTTCGAACTTCCTTTAACTTGGACTTGTTCGCTGCAGTTGAAGATGAAGCTATTCATAATGTTTCTGCTGACAGCTTTGATTGGAAATTGCTTGAACTGCAAGAGGCGGCAATTAAGAAGCTCTCCAACGCTGAACTTGGACAGCTGCTTTCTCAGATCCATGCACGGTCTGCATACGCCACGGGCATCTTTATTGAGAGCTTAACTCATATCATCGAACGATCAATCAATAGCAGACTTGCCAGCATGATTGCTGGTAAGGGAAGATTTTCAGGCCAAGAGATTACCGATTTCCGCTGGATGCTGGCGCAGCTCCCCTCGCGTAATGGGGTTCGGTCAGATCTGTTAGCTCAGGCTGATAGTGCTATGAGGTTGCTTGAACTGCAAGAATCGGCAATTGAAAATCTCTCCAGCGTTGAACTTGGACAGCTGCTTTCCCAGGTTAATTCACGGTTTTCTCAGCCGGATTCCAGCGTGGGCGGCGCTGCCCAAGTCGGTGCCTTAAGCACCTCCACATACGCCACGGGTATCTTTACTGAGAGCTTAATGCATATCATCGACCGATCAATTAATAGCAGACTTGCTAGCATGATTGCTGGTGTGGGCAAATTTTCCCGCCAAGAGATTAGCGATTTCCGCTGGATGCTGACGCAGCTTTCTTGGCGCAATAAAGTTCGAAAAGATCTGTTAGCTGAGTTCAATAATACTTTGAGGAAACCTTTCAATCGGGTTCTCTATGCATGGACTGCGCCCTCAGGCCGCACGACTCTGCGTAGGTCTGCGGAGGTGCCCAAGGCACCGAAGGTGCCGACTTGGCCAATCAGCTGTTCCGTGGTAAATCGGGAACCCTAACCACAGCGCGATTAGAAAGGGCGAGGCGGTCCGGCGGAAGGGCTAAATGATTATTGACAAAGTGTAGCTTGTAAGCTACACTTTGTAGTGTGGAAGCTACAGGTAAGAACATTCTAGTTTATCGAACGGCAGCTGGCCGCAGCCCCTTCGAAGAATGGCTTGGAGCTTTGAAAGATCGGCAGGTGGTCGCCCAAATCCAGAAACGGCTCATTCGAATTGAACTTGGTAATTTCGGTGACGTTAAGCCGGTCGGTAGAGGTATTTCCGAGATGCGAATCCATGTTGGACCGGGATATCGAATCTATTTTGCTCAGGAGGGGAACCAAATCATCATTTTGCTTTGTGGTGGTGATAAGGGGTCACAAGCCAAGGATATAAAACTCGCCCAAGAATACTGGGCTGACCTGGAGAAAAGGAGGAATGAAAATGGATAAAACAACCCGCCCTTATCGAGAAGGGTTGCTGAATCGCCTGCGTGTCGACGAAGAGTTGCAGCTTGCCCATATAAAAGCTGCAGCTGAAGACACAGACATGCCTGATGTTCTTCTTCTTGCACTCAGGGATGTCATCGACGCACGTGGGATTGCACAGTTCGCCGAGGAAGCAGAATTGAACCGCGAACACCTTTATAGAATTCTCTCTAAAGATGGGAACCCGAAGCTCGATAGCCTTTACAAAATCTTAAACGCCCTCGGAATTACGATGACGTTTGAACGCAAGAATAAGGCCGGCTAATTTGCAGACCTACCCATTGGCCGCGAAGCACAAGTCATGAATTTGGACTTCAAGTGATTTCGTACCGGCGGGGACCCGCTCAAAGGATTAGACTTAAGTCTGGCACGCAAGCAACACCACCCTGCCCTTTATCCGTCTGAAAAAAAATGTCGTGACGGTTACCTGAGATCATAAAAAAATAACAATAAACCCCCTAACCGGAAGTGCGCCGCCTTGGCGTGTAAACGTTCCGGCGACATCAAAGTGACAGGAGGGGTAGACATGCCAATGGAGCTGTTGGGCTTTGACTTTTCTCTTTCCAGCATTTTATCAGGCCTGATTTTCGGCGTGGTCGGAATATTTACTTTCAGCCGCGGAAAACAGCGTTCGAGTTTTCGACTCATACTTATAGGCATCGCTTTAATGTTCTTTCCTTATTTCACTCATGGTCCCTTGCAGGACTGGGGGATCGGCTTGGCGCTTTGCCTTCTTGCTTACAATCAATGGTACAGTTGATTTTACACTTGGCAATTGCATAAGCGTGTTGGATTGAATCGAGGAAAGGCAGAATCTGGCTGAAAGCCCGGGAAAAGTTTTCCAAACGATTCCGCGCCCATTGGCTTCTTGATACTTCGCAGTTACATCATCAAAGAGTGGCCCCAATCATTCTCCGTTTCCTGATCATCTTTTCAAGCTCGGTAGCTCTGGCTGGCCTACCTGAGGTTTCGTGCTTTAAGGTCAATCGACCCGCGCCCGAGCCGGGTACCCTACAATCAGCTCAGGCATTGATTGTGCGGACTCTGAATTCCGCGGCCTTGTTGGAGGCCTGGAGGACTCTTTTCGAAATTAGATCCCCCCTGTTTGTAGCTGCATTATTCGACATATTTGCAGACTCCGAAAATGGCCTCACGGTTGACTCCGTAGTTCTGCGAGATCATCTTTACAGTCAGCTTGTAGAGCGAACCAAATTGAAACGCAGTACTGTCGATGTATACGTTAATATACTAATTTCTAATAAGGTCCTTGATGTCGATTTCGAAGCCTACAAGGCTAAGGGCAAAAACCAAGACAGAATTATCCTAAAGAAATATGGCATCCAACAATTTCTTGCGGTCGGCGAAACCCTGTTGGGAAAACGCCCGGACCTGCCACTTCGTGAGCTGAACTCACTTCTAAACGCTGAGACGGAAAAAGCTTTTCAGGTGGTGCGGGCTTGGGCAAAGGTTTTTGGATTTAGCCCTCGATTGAGCGGAACTCTAAGTCGTTTTCCTCTTGCGGTCCTCGAGGTATTTACCGATGTGCGCGGGCAAATACGGGAAGAAGTGGATCGTCAAATTCTTATTAGCGAAATCGAATTGTCTACAGAGTATGAACCCAGCTCCATCTTGAATTACTTGCTTGGGTTCACCCACACTGGCCTCTTAAAGGCTATACCTCGAGACCAAGGCGGGGAAAGGAAAACGGTGCTGGTATTAACATCTGCCGGACGTAAGAAGTATGGCGAAGTTGAAGCAGCGATGAAGCAATCAAACCCTTAACTGTTTTGCCGCTAGACAATAGATAGCCAATATAGTGTAGGTCAGTATAGTTTTCAAATGGCGGCGACCCGCTCAAAGTCCAGCTGGTGAGACGCCATCGCTAGGCACACTGGATCTCCTGTCAGGAATCGAGCTACGATAAGAACATCAGGAAGACATGTGGAAAACATCAGGGAGATATCGGTAAGGTATCGGGAAGACATCAGGGGTTTCCATGAAATTTTGGATCAGTATAGGTGGGGTCCTTTGCTTTTTTATCATTGGCCTAGTCATCAGCCAAAGCTCAACCCAGTTTCAAGAGACTTCGGTGGCCATTGAACCTCACTCGGTGCGGGATCCAGCCGCGATCCGAAAGGTTTATGACTTCTCAAGCCTCGAGGGGAGCGCTCTGTCACAGGCGTCGAAGCAAAGAATCATTGCTGGTTTCCAAGTCAGCAAAATGGGCGACAACCTTGGAATTGGTCTGGGACACTTTGTTGTTCGCGGCGAAGACGGTGAAAAACAGTTCGCGTGTCAGAAATACCATCGCGTTCAACTCTCTTTTGAGGGCGAGGGAATTGCGGTCGCGGGCCTCAAACCAGAAATGCGAATTGAGGGCCCTTGCGTTGAAGGGGAAGACATCAATCAAATTTCACCCTTGCTCGTGCCGGTGGCCCGCATCCTGAGTCAGCCTGTCGCCGACGGGGAATTTGATTTCAACGATCTTCATTCCCGCGTTCGGTTCAGCAATGTTTCAGATCAATGGCCGCTGAGCTGGTCTTTGACCGCCGTGAAACTTATCAATGACGATAACGAAGAGGTTCTTATCGAAAAGGACGAGATCCGCGCCATGATGAACCGGCCGATGTTGCTGGAGCTGTCTCAGTTTCAGTAGCCTCATTTTCTCTCACGCAGCGGGTGCCGATGGCGGGATTTCGCAAGCCCTGCAAGCACGAACTCGCCTCCATCACCCGCACCATTTCGACCCCGGAATGAAGGGCGTGCAAAATCGCGCGGCATTTGACTTTCATGCCATCCCTGGCAATCTCCCGTTCGATCAGGCCTTGAACCTGTTGAGCGGTCAGCTGCTCGCGCACGCGGCGGTTCTCATCCCAAATCCCCTCCTGATCGGTCAAAAAAATCAAAGATTGGCACTTTACCGCCACCGCAATTTGGCTCGCAGCCCAGTCCGCGTTGATGTTGTAACATTCACCGTCGGCGCCGAGGCCCACGGGGGCGATAATGGGAACGCCGCCCACGTTGTCCGTCAGCCAAGCCGCAAGAACAGAAGAATTCACGTGTTCCACTTGCCCCACGCGTCCCAGTTGGGCGGACGCGGGAACGCAGGAAAGCAGGCCCGCATCAGTACCGGCAAACCCCACGCAATCGAAACCCGATAACGCCAGCTTGCGCACGAGCTGCCGATTCACCCGCCCACACAGTACCATTTCAATGACGTCCATCATTTCAGGAGTGGTCACCCGTTGGCCGTCGATGAATTGCCAGGAAATTCCACGGCGCTCGAGCTCTTGGTTGATGGCCGGCCCACCGCCATGAACGACGAGAATCTCATGACCGGCATGGCGGAGCTCGGCGATGGCGCTGCCGACGACGGTAAGAACTGAACCATCCCGCAGGGCCGAGCCGCCGACCTTGAGAAGGAGTCGTTTCGGGTTCACGAGTACTCCGTGTTGATATCAATATATTGTTTGGACAGATCACAGCCCCAGGCGACCGCCTCTTCTTTTCCAGACGCCAGATCAATGTCAATTTGAACCTTGCTTTGTTTCAACTGGTCGTGCAAACAGCGGCGATCGAACTCCAGCGGCGAGCCGTCGGCAAAGACCGCCACCGACTGAAGGCTGATCACCGTTTTTTGCAAGCAAGAAGCGGGAACCTTCTCGGCCCCCAAGCGGGCGAGAATGCGGCCCCAGTTGGGATTGGCGCCATGGATCGCGGATTTGATCAAGGGGCTGAGGGTGACACCACGGGCGGCCCTCCGGGCAAGCTCCAAGTCGGGTGCCCCGCGGATCGTGACCTCAATGAGCTTGGTCGCCCCCTCGCCGTCGGCGGCGATGGCCTGGGCGAGAAATCGCGCGACCTCAAAAAGAGCGTCTTTGAATTTGCAATAATCCTCCTCGTCTTTGAGCGCGACTCCGGAAGCCCCGTTGGCCATGAAAAAAGTAATATCATTGGTGGAGCAGTCGCCGTCCACGCTGATCATGTTGAAGCTCTGATCCACCGCCTCCCGCAACAGCGATTGCGCCAGCTCTGGCTCGATCTGCAGGTCGGTCAGCAGGTAACCCAGCATTGTCGCCATATTGGGGTGAATCATTCCCGATCCCTTGCAAATGCCGGTGATGCGGACCTCGCCCTGGGACAGCCGCACCACCGTCGTCACGGCTTTCGGGACAAGGTCGGTGGTCAAGATTGAAAGAGCGAAATTTTCCGCCACATTGGTTGAGCGGGCGATCAATTCGGGCATCGCTTGGACAATTTTATCGATCTCTATTTGATGGCCGATGACTCCGGTGCTGGCGGTGAGGACCTGCGAGGTCTCAACCCCCAGAGAGCGCGCGGCGGCCTCGGCCATGGCAAAATTGCGCTGCAGTCCCAGTTCGCCGGTGGCCGCGTTGGCTTGACCCGAATTGGTGACGACGGCGCGAATGCGGCGCGAAGGCAAAAGTTCCCGGCAGTAAATCAAAGGCGCTGCCTGGCACTCGTTGGTGGTATAAGTGGCGACTGTCACCGCCTCTTTTTCACTGGTGATGATGCCCAGATCAGGCCGGTAGCGGCGGACGCCGCAGTTAGCGCCGCTGGCAAAAAAAGATTTTGGTAGAACTGTGCGGTGGAGGCCGGGACCTGGCGACATCTTTGCGTCTCCTATCTCCTCATACTATTTCGATCAGACCTTCGCCGGGGGCCCTGTCCAACAGGCGGTTCATGTTCTCGATGGCCTGACTGGCGGCGCCCTTCATCAAGTTGTCGATGCATGAAAAAAGATAAAGCTTTCCCGCAATCCATTCGTAGGAAAGGTGGACGAACGGGGTTCCCCTGACGTTTTGCAGACGCGCCAGTCGTGAAATTTGCCGGCCGCTGCGGACAAGGGGATAATTTCGAAAAGCCTCGTGATAGACATCTTCGATTTCCCTGATCGAATGGACTTTCGATGTAATCGTCGCGGCATAAATGGAAGCCACGATTCCAGTCTTCACGGGAAGCAAGTGTGTTGCAAAGTGGAAATCGATCTCGACCCCCGCGTGATCGAAAACAGCTTCTTGAATTTCTGGCCAATGTTGGTGCTTGCCGGTCCGGTAAGGGAGGCATTCCTCGTCGACCTCCGAAAAAAGCAAGGTTTCGCTCGCCTTTCTCCCGGCTCCCGTTGTTCCTGATTTCGCGTCAATGACCAGATGATCGGTGGACACGATGCCCGCCCTCAACAATGGAATCAGCGCCATGCTGATGGCGGTCGCGTAACAGCCGGGATTCGCGATTAATCGGGTCGACACTTTCGCCGGCCCCACAAAGGGACAGAGTCCGTACTCCGCGGCGGCCAGCCATTCTGGTGAGCTGTGTTTTACTCCGTACCATTCTTCATAGGAATTTCGTTTGAGCCGAAAGGCCCCGCTCAAGTCGATCACCCGCTGCCCGCGGGCGGCGAAAATGGGCGCCCACCGTAAAGAAACCTCAACCGGGGTTGCCAAGAAAACGATGTCGCTATTGTCGCCAAGAAGCTCCTCTTCGTTGCCACACCTGACATCTTCAGCGCGGGAATCGAGAAGTTCCGCGCTCAGCCGGAATCCGCCGGAAGCATAGGCTCGCTCGAATCGAATTCCGCCGCGCCGTCGTTCGTACGTCAATAGCAGCTTGGCTGTTTCAAGGCCCGTGTAGCCGCGGGCACCGACGAGAGATACTTTCTGCATCAAAAACCGATGATTATGGCTCGTGGATTCTCAGTCAAATCATAAAATCAGGATTGACAAAATCATCACTCGTAACTTCTCGCCAGCTCCACGAAGGTCCGGACAAGGGAGCCACTGGCACCCTTGGAGGCGCAGTAGTTCAAACGCCCCCCAAGGGACCAAGCGGTTCCAGCAATGTCAAAGTGGGCCCAAGGGATCCCTTTTTCAACGAACTGTTCCAAAAATGCCGCCGCCGTCGCCGATCCCGCCCCCTTGCCAGCGGACACGTTGGACAGATCAGCGTAAGTTCCTTTCATGTCCTCGACATGGGCGTCAGTGAGGGGCATCCGCCAGACGAGTTCACCCGAGAGAGCCGAGGCCTTTTGGATTCGCCCGCTCAGCTGATCGTTGCGCGTGAAATAACCGGAGTGAACGTTTCCAAGGGCCACCACCATGGCGCCGGTCAAAGTGGCGGCGTCAAAGATGGCCACCGGCTGAAGTTCGCTGGCGTAACAAAGGGCATCGGCGAGGATCAGGCGGCCTTCGGCGTCGGTGTTATTGACCTCAAACGTTTTTCCGTTGCGAGCCCGATGGACATCGCCAGGCTTGGTGGCCGCTCCGCCAGGCATGTTCTCACTCGACGGAATCAAGGCCACGAGATTCACTTTCAGCTTCAGTCGGGCGGCCGCCAGAAAAGCGCCGATGACATTGCAACCGCCGCACTTGTCGAATTTCATCTCTTCCATGGAGGCGCCGGGTTTCAAGCTGATTCCGCCGCTGTCAAAGGTCAGACCTTTGCCGACCAAGACAACGGGTTTTTTGCTCGCGGCCGTTCCTCGATACTCCAGAATAATAAAGCGGGGTTCTTGGTGACTTCCTTGCGCCACACCAAAGAGCCCGCCCATTTTTTCCTTTTCGATGCGTTTTTTGTCCCAAACAGTGGCTTTGGCGCCGGCGCTTTGGGCTGCCGCGACGGCCTCGTCGGCGAGAATTCGCGGAGTCATCAAGTTTCCGGGCGTGTCGCCAAGACGACGGGCCAAGTTCACCGACTCGGCGATGATTTTAGCCTGATTAACAAGCGAGTCGGCTTTCCGGTCGGTGGTCTTTCCGCTCACCAAGTGAAGGGTGAATCCTTCTGGAGTCGAGTCATTCTTCTTGGTTTTGAGTTCGTCGTACTTATAGTTGGCCAAGTACAGTCCTTCGACAAAAGCGAGCAGGTTCCGGGAATGATCAGAGTCGCCAGCTGGAGTGTCCTGCAAAATGATATTCGCGTCTTTGCATTTGGTGGTTTTCAAAGATTTGAGAACTGTTGCCGCCGCTTGCCGGTAACTTTCGTGCGTCAGTTCGCTTCCCAAGCCGACCACCAAAGTCGTTGGCACTCCTTCCCACTGGGTTTCGCGAAAGAGAACAGCCTCTTTGGCTTTGCCTGTGACAATTTTCGCATCGATCGAGTTCTTGAGAAGTTTTTGTACGGCGGAACTATTGACGTGAGTGGTGCTTTGTTCGCCCTTTTTCTTCTGAAATGAAAAGTAAACCGAGACCTGGGAAGAGGGCCGCACCCCTTTTTTGGAAAGCAAGACTTCTAGCTGGTTGTATTCTTGTTTTTTGGCGCCCTCCGGATTCTTCTTGCGACGGGGCTTTTTGTCCTCGGCTTCCTCACCTTCCTCGACTTCCGCAACGTCCTCGACATCCCCAATTTCTTTGATTTCTTCAATTTCGTTGGGTTCTTTGGGTTCCCTTGATTCTTTGGATCTTTTGGATCTTTTGGATTTTTTGGGTTCTGTAGATTCCTTTGGTTCCTCAGACAACAAAATTTCTGATTCGCTCTTTAATTTTTTCTTTGCCGGCACATCTTGAATAGTACGGCGTCTTGGTTTGGCCACTTGTTCTCCTTATGACATCAAAGATGATATTTAGTGATCTACAGCGTCAAGGGGTGATTTTAGTTGTTCGTTTTTAACACACCTCAGGATTGAATCAATTTCTTTTCGAAATTTTGTCGAGACAAAGTACATCTA
>PSRN01000031.1 GCA_003176075.1 Bdellovibrio sp. | reverse complement strand
CGACCATCCTTGAAAACAATATCGTGCAAACCACAGGCTCCGCCGGCGAATCGATTGCCTTTGGCGTGGCTGTCACCATGCCGGCTCTGTTGATCCTGGGCTATGACGTCGAAGTGCTGCAAGTCACGCTGGTGGCCGTGCTCGGCGGGCTTTTGGGCATCTTGATGATGATCCCCCTGCGCCATGCCTTGATTGTGGAAAATCATGGCAAGCTGACTTACCCGGAGGGAACCGCCTGCGCCGACGTCCTGATTTGTGGTGAAAAAGGGGGAACGACGGCCCTCACCGTCTTTACCGGCTTTTTTGTCGGGCTTCTTTACAAGATTGCCAATCTATACATGCATCTCTGGAAAGAAACGGCGGAAAAGGCCGTTGGTTTTTACCGGGGAGCTGTGGCCAGTTGTGACGTGGCCCCTGAGCTCTTAGGGGTGGGCTATATCATTGGTCCGCGAATTTCTTCCACCATGGTGGCCGGTGGCGTTTTAAGCTCCTTTGTCCTTGCACCCGCCATTTACCTGTTTGGCACAGCTCAAACCTCCCCTTTGTTTCCAGCGACCAAGCTGATCAATGACATGAGTCCCACTGAAATCTGGAAAAATTATGTTCTGTACATCGGCGCTGGCGCTGTCGCCGCCGGCGGAGTGATCAGTCTGATCCAAAGCCTGCCCACCATTGTCCGCTCCTTTGCCGCCGGGGTGAAAGGTTTCAAATCGGCAGGAGGAGACACCACCCGCCGAACGGAGAAGGATCTACCGATGACCGTGGTTCTCGCCGGAATCCTTTTGCTCGTGGCAGCCATCTGGGCCGCTCCGGGTCTGCGGATGAATTTAATCGGCGCCCTCTTGATTATTCTGTTTGGCTTTCTCTTTTCGACTGTCGCTTCCCGCATCGCTGGTGAGCTGGGAACAAGCTCCAGCCCGGTGTCGGGGATGACCGTCGCCACCCTGATGATCACCAGTTTGGCCTTTCTTTCACTGGGATGGACCAGTTCAGATTATCGTGTGGCCGCGCTCAGTGTGGCCGCCATTGTCTGCATCGCCGCTTCCAACGCGGGAGCCACATCGCAAGATTTAAAAACCGGATTTTTGGTGGGCGCCACCCCTCGTCTCCAGCAGATCAGTATTCTATTGGGAGCCTTGTCTTCCGCCCTCGTCATGGGTTTCACGCTCACTCTGCTCAATGACGCAAGCACCGTTTACTCGACAAAAAACCTGCCGACCGCCAAAGTCGATCTCTCGCAACTCAGCAAGAAAGAAGGCCTGAAGGGCGCTGATTCGATCCGTGATTCCAAGCAGTACTTTGTCTACCAGGCGCAGCCCGGCGTCACCGGCATCCCGGCCGGTAAGTACCTGGTTGATGATTCGGGGACCATCCAATACCTCGTCGATCCCGGTATCAACGGCACGCTCGATCACCGCGACGACGGAACCCCGGTCGCCAAGTACCAAGCTCCGAAGGCAAGACTCATGTCCCTCATTATCGACGGCATTCTCACGCAAAAGCTGCCTTGGGCGTTGGTCCTCATTGGCGTATTTATCGCTCTGGTGATGGAGCTTTGCGGGGTCTCGGCGCTTCCCTTCGCGGTGGGAGTTTACTTGCCCCTGTCGGCTTCCGCTCCGATATTCTTTGGTGGCTTGGTTCGCTATCTGGTGGATCGAACAAGCCGAAAGAAGACAGAGGATAATGAATCAAGCCCCGGTGTTTTGTTATCATCGGGCCTGATCGCCGGCGGCGCCATTGCCGGCATATTCTATGCGATCGTCAGTCAGGCTCCAGGCTGGAGTGAAAGCATCGATTTCTCATCCCTGATGGGTCCTCTGGCGGAAAGCGACTTGTTGGCCTTCGTCCTCTTTCTTTGCATGGCTGGATTCACTTTCCTGGTCGGCCGGGAAATGATCCTGAAGAGCAGCGGTCAGAGCAATGGGGCTGGCGCCAAAGTTAAATAGCTAAAAGTACTGGTTCCGAAAGAGCCTCATGACTTCGTCGTGATCGACTTTTTCGGCATGCAACAGGTCCCTGACCTGATCGAGGCTTGAGAACATGAGATCAAGTTTCTTTTTCTCCAGGTCTTGCAGCTTGCTTTTGTAAACGCGGACCATTTGATCGTCGTACTTGGCTGAGGCCAAATCTTGAAACAATGCGGACTTCAACTGTCCCTCTTGTTCCTTGATCGCCAAGGTCTCTGTCTGAGTCTTGTTAAGGATCGCGATAAACTTTTCTTTTTGCGCCGGGGTCAGTTTTTCCGAGCGCTCAATCGCCAACCGGCCCACATTTGCCGCTTGCTTTGGTGAGGAGACACCAATCTGCATGTTCTGTTCATTCTCTACTCTCTGTTCGGCCTTTTTTTCCTCGGAAGCACAGGCCAGCACCACCGGAATTGTGGCAAGAATCAGCGCCCTTTTCATATGTCCTCCCATGTCATCCGTCGATTCACGACTTCGCATATTGATCCGTTATCAGTCGCTTATTGATTCCTTATTTATCCTTTATTCAACTGTCCACTTACGACCTTCTCTTGACAAGAAGTTTCATTGGGATTCTCATCGTTTAACGAGCCCCTTTCGAGGGGCAAACGATTTCGCAAACGATTTATGCCAATCAGGGGGTAATTTCTTATGAATCAACAAATTAGAACTCTTTCCGTGATCTTTCTGTTGCTGGCGGCTTGTTCAAGCGCCAAGCATAAGTCCGACACGGCTTCAACTCAAACGACCGGTTCCTCATCTTCAACGTCGTCTGGAAAGTCAGCAGCATCATCTTCTTCTTCGTCTGCGACTTCGACCACTCCAACGGCAAAGGATTCGGCCAAACAAAAGACCGCCAGCCATGACAGCAAGACAGACAAGGCTAGCGTAGGCGGCGGAGCCGCTACGGGTAACAATAAGAATCAGTCGGCGAAATCCGCTCTCAAAGACGCCACGACGGAGGCGCAACCTGCCGCTGGTCAAGTCGCTGGACAGGCGACCAAAGGAGGCGCCCCCACGGGCGTCATCCAGTGCACCAGCAAGAACGATAAAAGATCCATCGCCACCGAGTCCAAAGACGGCGGCTGTCAGGTAGTCTATGAAAAGCAAGGCGAAAAAACCAATCCGGCAACGGCTAGAAACGGTCTTGCGTATTGTGAAAAAGTGCAAAACAAGATCAAGGACAACCTTGAAAAAGCTGGTTATCAATGCCAATGAAATCGGTACTCTAGTTTTATTTTTTAAAGTTCTTGAATAAATCGCCCAAAGTTCCCAAGCTTTTTTCAGCCTTGGCACCAAGGGCATGCGACCAATCCGCGGCGTCGCTCTCTTCGGTCGGCAAGCCGAGCGTGATCCGTCGTTCTTCGGGCTTCACCTCAGTGATTTGGACGGAAATGCCATCGCCAACTCTTTTGTTCTCGACGGAAGTCAACCCGTCACGAAAGCGGGATTTAGGGAGAAGACCGGTTACGCCGGGACCGAGATGAACAAAGAAGCCGAAACTTTCCCGCTTTTCAATTCGCCCTTCCAGGATACGACCGCGGGGGAAATCTTCAGAGATCCTTGTCCAGGGGTCCACCTGTCCCCGTCCTTGCTTGAGCGAAACCGAAATTTTAAGACGCTCTTCACTCTCATCGATCTTCAGGATCCGCACATTGACCCGTTGGCCAACCGCCACCGCCTCTTGCGGATTTCGCACACGGTCCCAGGAAAGCTCTGAGATATGGACAAGAGCTTCCACTTGCGGTCGAAGTTCGACGAAAGCCCCAAAGGGCTCCAAGCGGGTGACCTCGCCGTCCACAAAATCTCCCGCTTTGAACTCCTTAAGAAATTGCCCTTCCGTTTCCGCCCGCTGCAGGGATAAGAGCTTGCGCCGGGAAAGAACCACGTCCCGCGGCGGTTCGAGTTTTGTCACGGTGAATTCAAATTTCTTATTGAGATATTCAGCCGGATCTTTGATGGGCTTGGCGTCCATCTGGCTCATGGGACAAAACGCCGTCAAACCCAACAGCTTGACCCGAAAGCCCCCTTTGACAACTTCAACGACCGTCCCTTCAACGGGAAGCTCCATTTCAAACGCGTCTTCCAAAGAGTCCACCGAAACCGTCGATGTGGCCGACAGCGGACGAAGCAAGATTTCACTCTCACTGGAACGCATCACGCGGGCTTCGATGAAATCACCCACTTTGGGCGGCGACTCTCCCAAGTCCTTGCGTGGGATAACCGCGTCGATGGGTCCCCCCGTGCCGATAAAGATTTCCTCCGAACCGACGGCAAGGACTTCACCCCGCACGACATCGCCAACTTGCGGTCGCTGCCGAACTCCCTGGCTTTGTTCAAAGAGCGCGGCGAAATCCGAAGCGCCGGAGGATGCCAATGCGGTGTCTTCGCCACCGCCGCGGTCTTGTTGGAAAGGAGTCGATTTCTTGGACATAAATCAGCTGGGTTTTGTCTCGGGTTTTGCACCGGGCTTCACACCGGCTTTTGCTTTAGCGGCCTTTTCTTCCGGCGAAAGACCCCAGGGTGATCCGCCCCCTTTTTCACGATTAGCCCCGCGACGAGGGCCACCCCGGCGACCGCCAGACTTGCCACCCCGATCCGAAGAAGAGGAGGCCGAACGGGCTTCCAGCAAGTACTCGGGCAGGTAGTAATGCTCGTCAAATTTTGTCGCCTGGGACGGAACTGCTTCACCTTCCCCATACGTCAACACAAGAACCCGCTTGAGCTTTTCTGGATTCTGACCAGCCACTTCGAGGGCGTGGATAAAATGCTTGAGTTTTTCACCTTCCAACTTAAAAGACTCACCCAAATGAGCCTGAACTTCTTCAGGAGTTTTCCCCTCGGAAAGCAAGGAGGTCTTGGTTTGCAGGGCCTTTGACAACGTCAGATTGGGAAATTCGGTGACTGATTTCATAGGTGATTCTCCACTTGTTAAGGGGGCTTGATAGCTCTTCTATAAGCGCGTCCATGAGCCCGTTCAAAACCCGTTCGTTCGCTCGTTCACAAGCTCGTTCACAAGGTCGTTCAAGTTCACAAGCTCATTCAATTGTCTTTCTATAGATCTTTCCTTAGGGAGACAAGCCTTGGCAGGGTCAAAGGCATTTTATGCAAGAAAACCAGGAAAGACTTTAGGGGTCTCCAAGGAATAAATTGCGATTTTTTTGCGCCGTGGATTTCCGCTCGGTTCGGAGACCCCTTAGGGTGTTCATCGCCGCTCCTTTAAGGGAGAAAGGCGTAAAGTTTAGAGCTGCTACCCACATACATAGGTCCCTTGGCCACAATCGGTGTCTGAAAGTGCTGGACCATATCCATCTGCTCAGCATTTCCACCGCCAGCAAAGATCACCTGCCCCGTCGCTCCGTCGAAACCATGGAGGCGGTTGTCTCCTTCAGCGCCAAGTCCCCAAACGATGAATGACGATACGCCATCCGGCGAAGTGACAATTGGTGAACCTGCGCCATTTTGGCTCGCACACCAGGCGATTGATAAGGTGGGCGGATTTTGCGCTGAAACTTGCATTGCCACCAGATCGCCGTTTTGTCCCGCCGGGCAACCGGCGCCGCTGCCATTGAAGGCGATATATGTCGATCCCGCCACGGCGTAAACGGCACTGCCGCTGGCGATCTCTCCCTGAGCGACTTGTTTTTTAATCACCGGTGTGGTGATGCCGCCCAAATTGTCGCGATTGATCAGGTAGGCGTTTTGATCCTTGCCCAGGATAAGGGCCAAGTGGGATGGCGTCGCGCCAGCCACCTCCACCAGCGCCACTCCTGAACTGCCAGTGTCGGTGTCTGAATTATCAGAACCGTGGCCGCGGCAAGCTTCTTGACACCGAATTCTTGTTCTAATATTGGGTTCCTTTCAACAAGAGGAGATGCTTATGTTTCGCGCGAGTGGATTTCTTGTCGCTGCACTTTGCTGGGCTCCTGCGGCCTTCGCGATTCAAGGCGCAAACCCGGACCTTTCAGGATTGTTCCAAATCAAGGAGTGCAATCCCAAATGTGAAACCATCGAATTGAATTTGGGTTTTGGCATCCAACATCAGAGATTGGAAAAAGGCAGGAACCTTGAAATCCATGTTATTGATCGATCCGCAGCGGATCATTTCACTTGCGATAATCACAAATATTTTGCTTTTAGAATATTGCTGTCTTTAAGGCGGGTAAACGTTCCTATTGAATTCAACAATGCCAAAAAGCCATCGAAGTCCCATCACCAAGTGTGTGATGGAGATTTTGCGTCTGACTCAAACCATGCAAGTCTAAAATCAAAGAAAGTCAAACTGACTTTCAGGAGAAAGACGGACGAGTATGAGCTTTACATTGAAGATGCTCGACTCGAATTTACCGCAATGATAAAAATGGTGCGAATCAACTTGGACGACCAGGATGAAGTGGAAGAAGCAGAAGCGGTGTAAATCGTTTGGTCCAATTCAGTTTGATAAGTTGATGTTCCAAGATGGCCCCGCAAAGATAATACCTTTGGCTCCAGACACCCCGCTTTTCACGGAACTGGTTGGTTGGAAGGATATATTGAGATCACTCGGCAGCTATTTTCGCACCTTCTGGGTCGCCCGCATTCGGCCTATCCGGAACTGCATGAATCACTCCAATTGCTCAGACTCATTCTTAGGGGTTAGATCATGATATCTAATCTTCGTAGTCGCGATATTTCCAAAGAAACCTGCCGACCATGCAGGCCGTGAAAAGAAGTGTTATGACAAGGCCAACACCATACCCTTCGCCTGGATTGGCAGAGTACTGGATACCAAAGTAAAGAATAAGAACTTTGCCGATAAGCGTCGGAAAGAGAAACGGGATCAAGAGGTCGCGGAATTCAATTTTCTTTTTCATTGGTCCCTTCGCATTTGGGCTATTAATGTTTACACTCTATACAATTTAACCCTGTCTGAAAGGTTGGAGTGTCTCTTCTTTCCAGTCTATTGTTATTGATTCTCTCGGCGCGAATTTTGGGGGAGGTGTTCAAGCGGTTCCGTCAACCCTCACTGATGGGCGAGATTCTTGCCGGTATTTTGGTTGGACCGAGCGTTCTCAATCTCGTTAAAGCAAGTCCGCAATTATCAGGTATTTCCGACCTCGCCATGTTTCTAATTATCCTCTCCGCTGGCTTGGAAATGGAGTTCAATGAGATCCTCAGGTCTTTCCGGGGCAAGGGACTGGTGGTCGCATTTATAGGCTTTATCATTCCTCTCGTCAGCGGCATTTTGGTTGGCCTTTTCTTCGATTTGGATCGGATGAGAACGGTGTTTTTGGGTTTGTGCATCTCCATCACGGCTCTTCCGGTAGCCATTCGCATTCTGAAAACCTTCGATCTTCTCCAACATCCCATTGGTCAGTATTCAATCGTTACGGCGGTCGTGAACGACGTCTTGGCCCTGTTTGCGCTTGGAATTATTCTTAATCTGCCGTCCGACGAAAATTTTTCCCAGCTGGGAATGAATATCGGGATCGGTGTCGCCAAACTGATCGCTCTGGCCCTTCTGATTCTCGCCATGAACTACGGGCTGGAAAAGGCGGAATCCCGTGGTCTCAAGGTGCGCTGGGTGGCGGAGAAGCTGGCTGAACTTTTTGGCAAGGAAGCGCTGCTGGGAATGCTGATTATTTTTGTTTTGACGATTGGCAGCCTGAGCGAATTGTTGGGATCTCATTTTGTCATCGGCGCCTTCTTCGGAGCCCTATTGATCGACCGGAAGCTGTTCTTGACATCTCGTTTTGACGAAATCGACCAAAGCTTATCGTCCATCAGTTCTGGATTTTTGGCGCCGATTTTCTTTGTGTACCTGGGTTTGGAGTTCAACCTCCACACCTTGCCGGAAATGCCTTTATTGGTTTCCATTCTGATCGTATCCATCGCTTCAAAGATTTTCGCGGGATGGCTGGCCGGTCAAGTGGTGGGCCTAAAAAATCCGCTGCCTCTCGGGATTGGGATCATACTGAACGGCCGGGGAGTTATGGAGTTGGTTGTCGCCAACATCGCTTATCACCACGGCTTTATCAGCGAAGGTTTGTTTTCGTCTTTGGTGCTGATGGGTATCGCCACGACCTTCGTAACGCCCGTGTTATTTCGGCAATTCGTGGCTCCGCACCTCAGTTCTTGAAGAGGACGCTCTTGCAAATTTTCCAGTCTCAGACTGAAACATAGATTCGATAATGTGAATCTTCACTACCGCTTTTTTCACCATTAATTCATCGTGGATGTATCGTTCGCTTCGAATTGAGCAACTAGGGGGAATTCAAGATGAGAACCATGTCCATGGTGAGATCGTTGTTCTTTGTGAGACGTTGTGCCGCTCTGTTGATTGTTGGCTTTGTCACGAACAATTGTTCGTCGGCCAATTTCGAAGCCGCGCCAGTTGAGACCCAACAGCAATCACTTGGCAACCCGGTCGACAATCAAGTCACCAGCACCCCAACTCCAACCCCTGTTCCAACTCCAACACCCGCGCCAACACCCACGCCAACTCCGACCCCTGCTCCGACGCCGGCTCCGACACCAACCCCAACCCCGGTCAGCACTCCCACGGGAACCTT
>PSRN01000180.1 GCA_003176075.1 Bdellovibrio sp. | reverse complement strand
GCCAGAGGCGATGGAGAAAATCTTTTTCCCCCGCCGTCAAGAGGGGCGTTAACAAGATCCTCGCCCCCGCCTGGCGCGCCAAATAGAACAGGATCACGGCATCCGCAGCGGCCCGCAGAGTCCAGACGAGCGCCACGCCCTCGACCCCAAAAAACTTGGCCGCACCCACCACCGCGGCCAAGTAAAATGGCAGCTCGGCCAAATGGGTGAAGCCGAGCCATTTCGCCCGCCGGGTCGCTTGCAGAAGCGCGGCCGGCATCATCGCCAAACAGTTCACAAAGATGCCAATGACCAAAATACGCGCGATCGCGCCACTGTGAGTGGCGAACTCAGGACCCAACCAATGCAAAAGTCCCCAAGGGGCCAGCAAAAAAATGACCGTTACGGCGGGCCAAGTCACCAAAAGCGTGTAACGAAGACTGCGCGAATAGACCGCGGTGAGTTCGGCGGGCTTGTCGGTGGCGGCGGCCATCAGAGGGAAAGCCGCGGCACTGACGGCCAAGGGAATAATCCAAAGTTTGGTCAAGACCTCATACGGAGTGGTGTAGAAAGCAACCAAGGTCATGGTGACAAAGGAACTGAGAATAAAACGGTCAAAGTACACCATGATCGGGCCGACGACGTTGCTCACCGTGATCCAGCCTCCATGTGAAAAAAGGGGCCGCAAGACGGAGAAATGGATCTCCCGATAAACAAGCAAAGGGGGGTAGGCCTGAAGGCTTAAGAAAATATGACAGAGAAAAAAAATCAGCCTTCCGAAGACAAGGATGGCGACCACCGCATCCAAGCCCTGCGACCATGGAAAAATCAAAAACGGACTCAGGTAGTTGAAAACCCCCATAGCAACGCGCAAGCCATTCACCGCCGCAAAGCGATCCAAGGATTCGAGCAAGCCCTTAAGCCCCGAGGTGAGGGTGAGTAAAGGGACGGAAACCGCGAGCCAATAAAGGCTGCGCAGAGTCTCCTCGCCCAGCTCTCCCTGCAAATGAAAAACACTTTCGACCACCAGCGGACTGATCGCCACCAGAATAACCCCAGCCAGGAGTCCCAGTGCCGCCATGGCCAGACTCGTGGTCCAAATCACCGCGGCGATTTCCTTTGCCGACCGCCCTTGACCCAGTCTTTCGGAGACCGTTTGGGTCAACATACGACCTAGACCTAAGTCGAAGAGGCTGAAGTAGCCAATCAACATCCAGGCCAAAGTCAAAACCCCGAAGCGCTCGGTTCCCAGCCGGTGAACAATGGGTGGAATGCTCACCAAGGCGACAAGGAAGGGAGCTCCCTGGCCAAAGAGACTCCACAGTGTGTTCTTTGCGACCTTTCGACCCGACGACATGGCCCTTCATGGTAAAGCAAATTTTCGGAGTCCGGGCGATATTTTTCTCTTGCCATTGAATTTCGAAGACTGTTGTTTAGCTACAGTGGGTCAAATTGAACCAATGAAGCCAACAAAGCCGACGAAGCCAATAGAACCGACGAAAAGTATAACTTTGCAACAGAAGTCCGTCTCCGAAAGTGACTTTATTTCAACCGTTCCTCAGCCGAAATGTTACTTGTGCGGCACTGAGGGCCATATCCTCTACAGCGGGCTCAAGGACAAATTGTTCGGAGCACCAGGCTCATGGACGCTGCGCGAATGCAACAACAGATCTTGCGGGCTGGTCTGGCTTGATCCGCAGCCGCTTGAGGAAGAAATGTTGAAAGCTTACCGCGTATATTACACTCGGCACTCCAACCGTGGCGGCTTCGCCGCCCACGCTGATGATTTGCATGAGCCGCAACACAGCAGTGGAGAAACCCACCGCCTTTCTTTTGTCGGGAGGGCTTTTCAATATCTCAAACGGGGATTTCTGGCCAGCGCCTATGGCTACACGAAAAACGTCAACCTGTGGCAGGAACTCGCTGGCTACCTTTTGTATTTGAACCCGCTCTTGACCCAACGAATACATCACGGCGTTCGGCTCCTCCCCTGCCGCATGAAGGGACGCTTGCTGGACCTGGGTTGTGGCGACGGCAATTTCATGCTGTTTATGAAAAGCCTCGGTTGGCAGGTCGAAGGGACGGAGGTCGACCCGCAAGCCGCCGAGCTGGCCCGCAAGGCGGGGCTCACCGTTCATTTGGGTGAAATCAGGAAATTGGGTCTTGCCGATGAGAGCTACGACGCGATCGTTCTGAACCATGTCCTGGAGCATGTTCATGACCCGCTCGCCCAGCTGAAGGAGTGCCACCGCCTGCTCAAACCCGGCGGCCAGATTCGCGTGCTTCTGCCGAATTTGAAAAGCCTTGGGCATCAGAAATTTCACCGCGCCTGGCGCGGCCTGGAACCCCCCCGGCACATCCACCAATTCACGCCGGAAGCGCTTCGCTTGGTCAGCGAAAAAGCCGGTTTTGAATGCGAGGTCATCAGCCTTGCCGCCGGCGCCGCGTTCTTTCATCAGAGCAGCACTTTCTTGCGGCAGAAAAAATCTTCGTCGACAACGCCCTTGGGGTGGCTGCGGCGCTTATCCGCGTTGTTTTTCGCCCTGAAAGAAAGCCTTCTGATCATGCGCCAACCCCTGATTGGTGAGGAATTGTTGATGGTCGGTCGGCGGAAGCGGGATTTCCAAGTGGGCAAGATTGGCATTGCCATGGCGGTTTACAATCCGAATCCTCAGCACTTTCTCCAACAGCTCGAAAGCATCCAACTGCAGGATTTTCGCAATTGGATTTGCGTGATTGCCTTCGATAGTCCCAAAGAGGAGCTCCTTTCCGACCCGTCCATTGCCCGCGTCCTGGCGGATTCCCGCTTTATGATTCACGAAAATAAATTTCGTATGGGTTTCAAACTCAACTTTGAAAAGGCGGCCCGGGAAGCTTTGAAGCAGCGGGTGGACGCCATCGCTTTCAGCGACCAGGACGATGTGTGGTATCCACATAAGCTGAGCCGCCTGGCACGGGAGCTGGAGCTTCATGGACCCGGGTCGCTCGTGCACTCCGATATGAATTTCTTCAGTGAGGACGGCTTGCGGGCCGAACAAACCGTCTGGCAACTCGAAGAGAGAGGTGTCGGGCAAGTCCATAGCCGCGAAGTCTTGGCCCGCAACGTGGTGACCGGGGCGTCCTCGCTGTTCGACGCGGAACTGGCCGCGCGGTTCATCGATATCCCGGATGAAATTGATTTCCATGATCATTGGTTTGCCTTGGTCGCTTCACTTCATGGCGGGGTTCACCCCGTGTTCGAACCCCTGCATGCTTACCGTGTCCACGCGGCCAATGTGGTGGGCGTGGTCCCCTTTGAAGGAATTCTTCGTTTTCCGCGGCACAGCCCCATGCGCGACTGGCCGGACAAACTCAGGGCGGGCTGGCTCAAGGTCCATGCTATTTTTCAAGCGGCCACGAAGTCTGGACTGCGGTTTCGCTGGTTGGACCGGGTGATGCATGGTTCATCCGGAGATTTTGGTCTTTTCTTATTTGTACAAGGTCTTGTTCTCTTCCGCAGAGACCGGCCGCTTTCCCGGCATAGTTTCATGGAAGGGGCCGGAAAGTTCGTCAGCCTTTTCCTGCCCGCAAGGGAAGAACCGGCGGAGTAGCACGCGTCAACGGACATCAGTCGATGAGCCCCAGCAAGTCAACACTCGGGGGTCATTAAATTAACGAAGTGCGCGCGCCAGCCTCGATTCTATCCCAGTCGTAACGTGCTAAAATCCATTCGACAAAGTGATTGCAATACCAATGGCACTGGCCAGCCATAGCCAATCCGGTGCGCCCCTAGCGCCTCCGACCACTTTGCAAACGCCATATTTGCGGCTTGTTCAAAAGAGAGGGGCTCTTGTGGTTTCATAGCGATGATTTTCCCAAGTAGCGTGCCGCGATTGATCGTGTCGAGCAGGTCCGGGAATCGATTGGCGAACGGATTTCCGGATCTGTTAATACTTCGAATCGGCTTCCAGTTGACTGGGTTCTTCATCTTAAATACGTATCGGCGATATCAGGAGAACTCATGACGCCGTCTTATAACGATACGAAAGCAATGATCGACTTGATCTTGAAATCTGAATCCGCTGACGCGAGGACAGCTCTATTCGTCGCGCTTGCTGCGATTGGACGCAATGATGCGGAATTTTATGCTGGAATTGTAGCTCATGCCTCCGGCATGGGGCTCTCCGGAGATCAATGGCTCGATTTACTCTCAAAGCTTCCGAACCGACTCCTTCGCTCGCAACTGTCGCTCAATAGAATTTTGTCGGAAGAGCAGCTCAAACGGCTACCGCCCGCCATCGGCTAGCTTTTAAGTGTAATTTTGCTAAATCAACGCGGAATTATTGAACGAACAGGAATCCTGCATTATGACTTCGGATACTTCCTTGGTTCCCATACACCTTGCGAAGGAAAAGACCCTGAAATCAGATCGGTCAATTGCATCCGGGAGGTCAGTCGTGAAGTTATTGAAATGTCGAGTCGCTGTGATCCTGTTTCCGCTTTTGTGTCACAGTTATAGTCCGGCGATTGCAAGCAATGACCTAGGTTGCGTGGACACAACTTTCCGTCTCATGGGTCGCAACGACCAAGTTTGCATTTCCGCTTTCGACGATCCGCAGGTGCCAGGCGTGGCTTGCCACATTAGTCAGGCGCGCAGCGGTGGGCTTGGAGGCTCGCTGGGTCTTGCCGAGGACCCCAGCCGCTTTTCGATTGCGTGTCGGCAGGTGGGACCGATTACAGTGAACATTGGGGCACTTGGGGATAAGGAGAAAGTCTATTCTGATCACACCTCGATCTTTTTCAAACACACTCAGGTCTTCCGAGTGATCGACAGAACTCGCAACACCCTTATTTACCTCGCTGTCAGCGATAAACTCATTGATGGTTCGCCGCAAAACGCGATTTCGAGTGTGCCAGTCATGCCTTGGGGAAGCGAGCGTTAATAGGGCGGCTAACCTGAACTTGAGGCAGCCCCAACCTGAACTTTAGGCACTTTTTCTACTGTCTTCCCGCCTTAGTCGGGCAAGAACTGCAGGGGCCGTTTTTTTCACAGCGACGATAACTTTTGCCATCGGGACATGGTTGGGATGGACCCATCTCATAGCACCATCCAGATTTCGCTTCACAACTGTTATCCTTAATTAGTTTCGCGGGACGTTTATCCACTCCGCCGAGTAGTTTGGTGCAGGCCTCAATGTATGCGTTATAGCCTTCAGGACAATCATGGGAATTCAAAGCGGAGCCATTTCCAATAGAACCGCTGACACCACCATAAGTCCATCCAACTGAAGTTGCTTCTTTCTGTTCCTCGGCAGTGAGCTGACTCTTGCCGCACAGCTGGGCTTTATTGGCATAAATTGAGCACGTCCACGTCGACGCATTTAAATGCGGCATAAATATAAGTGTGAAGATAAGAACTGTCCCACGCCAAGTTAGTCTCAGAAACTTTCCCATAGAGCTTCATAATATCTCTTGGAGTTCTCCGGGGCAGGTCCAGAAACAGGACCTGGCACGGACCAGGCACCTTTTCTGGCTGATCGTCCAGTTCACCGACGGTGGGTCTCTCCGAAAAGAAAATGATTCCTTCAATGAGCTGCCATGAGGTCGATATGAAGAAGTGGATGCAGAAATTTCTCAATCAATTTGGCCTCGACTCACCGGCGGGCCAACTGACCGAGGAGCGCGCGACCATCATTTATATGATCGACACTTACAACCGGCACCTGATTGAACTGGACTCTTCTCCCGTCCGCAAGGTTCGCGAGATTCTGGACGAGTTCAGCAAAGAGCTGATTCATGCGGACGATGAAAAAATCGAAAAAGTTCTTTTTCGCTTTCGTCAATACTTCGCCAGTTACCGGATTGAAGAGTACTCCTACATTCAGAAAACTTTTGACGACTTTCGCGGAATCATTTGGGACTTCGTCGATCAATTGGCTGAAGATTTTTGCAATGGCCGCAAGGAAGATCTTGTCATGCAAAAAAGCCTCGAAGACCTGCGCGAGACGGTGGAAGCCAATTCCATCGAGGTCCTGAAAACGCAGGCCCGTGAATTTATCGACAAGTACGTGGAGTTGCAATCCCGCAAGGAAAAACGAAAGATTCAGCATGTGGACAGGATCAAGAAAAATCTCGATACGGTAAAGCGGAAGCTGAACGAGGTCGCGGAGGCGGTCAACATCGATCACTTGACCAAAGCGTTCAATCGAAAGGCCTTCGACGAACAGATCAAAAAGCAAAGAAATCTTGTCGAGATTTCGCGCAAGCCGGCAAGCCTTGTCATGATCGATATCGATCACTTCAAGAAGATCAACGATTCGTACGGACACACGATAGGTGACTTTGTCATCCAACAATGCGTGAACACGACGGTAAAACTATTCAACCGCGATTCTGATTTCGTCGCGCGAATCGGCGGCGAGGAATTCGCGATTCTCTTGCCGGAGACAACTTCCCGCCAAGCGGCAGAGCGGGCTGAGAGACTGTTGCAGGAGATCCGGCGCGAAGCCTTTGTCCAAGACGGACATATGATACGCTTCACGATCTCCATTGGGATTGCCCAGACACAAGCGCAAGAATCAGTGGAAGGATGGATCAAGAGGGCCGACGCCGCCCTCTACGATTCCAAGACCAATGGTCGCAACCGCCTGACTGTTTCCGGTCTCAGTTCGCTCCGCGAGGAAGTCGCGTAGAAAAGGTGCCAGGCCCTGTTTCTTTGCGCGCCACGCTGGATGCACCTCAAGGAATGCACCCCGAAGGATGGGAAGGCCTTTCTGTGTCCAAAATAGAGCGTTGAAAAATGAGACAGCGAGCAACGCTTCTCCGCTTTGTTTTTGAGACCTCTGATCACTGTCACAACTGCTCCTGAACCTACTCCCGCACCTATCAGGTCTGCACTGTCAGACTTGCAACAGGACCTGCGAAAAAGTTTGCTAGCTCTGTTTTTCTAACAACACCCGCAAAGGAATCTCGGCTCGCGGCCCCTTCTAAGCTCCGCTTTTCCGGCAAGCCCGTTGCATTGGCCCAAAGGCATGAAGGTCGAAACGCAGAAATCATCCAACTCATCAGCACTTCAGGGACTCCCAAGCACTTTTCCACTGAGCACTCTCCCACTGAGCATTCTTGTCCTCGTCGGTGCGATTTTTTTCCCACAGTCGTTGCACGCGGAAATCAATTTAAAAGACGCAGGTCTTATCCGCTCCTGGAAAGACGGCGGTGAAGCTACAGGAGTGATTCGAACTTACTCGAGTCGAAGTCTTTATCGCGGCCTGTTTGGCTTCGGATGGTGTTCAGACATCGATCGTATCTTCGCCTCCGCGGACGCCACAGGTGGGAAACTTCGCCGGAAATCGGCATCGCAGGCCGTGGTGGTGGATGCACGGGGGAACACCATCCAAATTCAACTGGTTGGATCCTTCGTCCGGCAAATTCGCTTCGCTCGCGGCGCTTCCTATCAATATGAATATCGCCACGAAGACCTGACTGCCGTTTACCGAAACGATCGTCTTCTGTACCGCCTTTCCTACAACGAGTTCCACAACCTCAATCTCATCGAATACGCCGATGGCCAGCGTGAACAGTACTTCTACGATGACGAGCGGGACCGCCTGCTGGCGTGGTTGCGTCCCGATGGCTGCCGCGAAATTTACGAGTACGACAATTTGAATCCCTACAGACCGTGGAGCTCGGCGACCGAAGATTGCCAGGGGCGAAGACGACTTCTGGTTCGGATGGAGTTTTTTTACCGCCTCAATTCAAAGGGGCAAATTTTCTTACAAAGGGTCAGGAGCCACGTTCGAAGGCGACAGTACGACGTTTTCTTTCATCCCAAGGATGGAACACCAACCATTCAACTCGCGCGGGAGGTCCTGCATGAACAGACACCGAAGTGACCACTGGGATATGGAGCAGTGGCTTTTCATTGCACTCGGACTGGGGGGGGCGTTGATAGCGGCCAAAGGCATCGGGGATTTTGCCTTTGACTCTGTCCAGGATCTCTCGCGATCTTTTCAAATTCAAAGAAGGCTGCAAATCCAGGGAAAACCTCGCTCGGCGGAACCGGTCCGTCGGAACCCATCGTCTCCGACTTCAGAGATCAGAAAACGGGTGGTCGTCGCTGTCGTCGATACGGGAGTGGATGAGCGGAACGGTTCACTGAAAAAGAATCTTTGGATCAATCCCGGTGAATCGGGTTTGGATGAACGAGGAAGACCGAAAGAATCAAACATGATTGACGACGACAACAACGGTTTCGTGGACGATGTCCACGGCTGGAATTTCGCCGCCCAATCCAATGATCTCGACGACAGCTTGGGCCACGGCACTCATGTGGCGG
>PSRN01000090.1 GCA_003176075.1 Bdellovibrio sp. | reverse complement strand
GTCGGGATGAAGGGAAACGTCGCATGAAGGTCCTGATTGTCGATGATGAACCCCTCGTTCGCCGGTCCTTAAAGAGAATTCTGAACAAAGAAGGCTGGCTCGTGGAGGAGGCCATCGATGGACTGGAGGGGCTGCAAAAGTGGAAGTCCTTTCAACCCGATCTTGTTCTCTTGGACGTCCTTATGCCGGGGCTTTCAGGACCGCAGGTCATGGAGAATATGAAGCCTGAGACGAGGGGTCCGTCGCGGGTGATTTTGATGTCAGCCTACACTGGCGATTGGAACCAGGACAAAACCAGGGAATTGGGAGCGGATCTGTTTCTGGCCAAACCCTTCGAAAATATTTTTGAAGTCGTGAACGTCATCAAAAAGCTGGTCGCATAAGGTTCCAGGTACTTTTTGCGGGTCACAAAGCGTCATCCGAATTGTTCAATCAGCCGCTGCCACAGCATTAGCCGCAGCAACAGTTTTAGTCCGGTCAGCAGTCTTTCCGCTCAATGTGTGTAGCACAGCGACAAGTTGATCTTGTTTTTGTTGATGGCCGTATTTCCAATTCAAACCTCCCATAGGCCACTGTCCGCAGCTGATGAAGCGGGGTCTCAGATACGAAGGTTTGAACTGAGCAAACCTTTAGTTTCAGCGCTGCTCTGATCATGAAGTGAAGGATACCGGCGGCTGGTTGAGAATCACTGGTCAGATGGCCACTATGCGATCACGAATGTAAACACTTTGGTGACAAGCTGAGTCCGGAATATGACAAGTGTGTCCTCGATGTTCGCCAGCGACCCTCTTGGCACCCAATAAGAAAGCCAATCCCAATCAAATCTTGCGTAAGCCTTTCACCGGAAGCGCATTCTTTAGGGTACAGAATTCTCTTAAAGCAAGTTATTTTCTTGCAGACCCTAAGGGGACTCAGTGGTAACTTAGGCCATGAGTAAGAGCCCCTTTCCATTCCCGGCATTGGTTCTTGCGGCGGAGGGCAAGCCTCCCGTGACGCTTCAAGTTCTAAAGATGGCCCCCAACGGTCTGATCGCCAGCCTTCCTCCAGAGTTTGTCGTTCGCACCGGCGAGTCCATCCAGATCTCGTTTGACCTTCCGATCACTGAGGTGATGTTTGCTGAAACCATGACCGTGGTGAAGACCTACCTGAGTCACCAACTCAGGGCCCACGGAGAAAAGACCAAGCAGCAGCTGGTCGAGCTGCACTTCAGAGATCTCGAAACCAACAAGAAGACGGTGGTGGACCAGTTCCTGCAAGCCGTCACCTCAACCAAAGCCGACCATAAAGGTTAGCCGGCACATGAGAATCATCGGCGGTAAATACGGCGGCAGACATCTCGTTCCTTTCCAAGCGTCTCACCTCCGGCCGACCTCGGATCGGGTGAAGGAGTCGCTCTTCAATATTTTGGCGGCCCTCCGAGGTGGCCTGGGGACCGAAGGTTCTCGCGTTCTTGATCTTTTTTGCGGCACCGGGAGTCTTGGCATCGAAGCCCTATCACGGGGAGCTCGCGGAGTGACTTTCGTTGACCAGAACCGCAAGTCCCTGGACATCCTCAAACGAAATTTGAGCCAGTTGAATATCCCAAGTGAGGAACAAATTGAAATTCACCAACGTGATGCTTTCAAATACCTAAAAACTTTTCACACCCGGGGCGTCTGCGGAGGTGCCGACGGCACCGACTTGGGCAGCGGAGGTGCCGACGGCACCGACTTGGGCAGCGGAGGTGCTGAAGGCACCGACTTGGGCAGCGCCGCCCACGCTGGTGAAGCGTTTGATCTGATCTTGATTGATCCCCCGTTTACCGAAGAACTTGCCCATGACGTGATGACTGCGGTAGCAAGTTCTTTAGTTGCACATTCAACGGCAGTTATTGCAATTTTGTCGTCCCGCAAGGAGAGGCTCGGGAATCGATATCCTCCGCTGGGACAGGTTGACTTGCGTGAATTTGGAGATAAGGTTTTGAGACTGTTCAAATTCGAATCCGCGGAGGTGCCGACGTGAAACCCCTGACCACCGACCCCCGGCGCATCGCAGTCTATCCGGGGAGTTTTGATCCGATCACTCTTGGACACGTCGACATCATCAATCGGGTGGCTCGTCTTTATGACCAGGTGATTGTCCTGATCGCCAACGCGCCCGAAAAGCCTTCTCTTTTTTCAATCCAGGAGCGCAAGGATCTTATCCGCCGGTCCTTGAATCACGTCGTAAATGTGGAAATTGTTTCCCACGACGGATTGACTATTGATTTTCTGAAGCAAAGAAATTGCCATGTTTTGGTACGGGGATTGCGCGCGGTGGTGGACTTCGAATATGAAATCTCCATGTCCAATATCAATAATAAATTGGCGCCGGAAATCGAAACGATTCTGATCTTTGCCCGGCCTGAATATTATTTTCTCTCTTCACGCTCAGTGAAAGAAGTAGCCAGGTATGGCGGGGCCCTGGACGAGCTGGTGCCCCTCCCAGTCGTGAAAGCCTTGCAACAAAGATTTCAACTCGATCGAAAGGAATAAAATATGGTGTTGTCAAACCGTGCCCGATCATTGAAGCCCAGTCCCACCCTCGCCATGGCCAACCGGGCGCGCGAACTCGCCGCCCAAGGCCTCGATGTCATCTCACTGACGGTGGGAGAACCCGATTGGCCGACTTTGCCTTCAGCCTCGCAAGCGGGAATTCGCGCCATTCAGGACGGCCAAACTAAATACACCGCCGCCCACGGCATTCCGGAACTCCGCAAGGCCCTGAGACCTTGGATCTTCGAGGAAACCGGCGTCGAGTACAGTGAAAGTGAAATTGTCGTCGGCAGCGGCGCCAAGTTTGTTATTGCGGCGCTCTTGCAAATGGTGGTCGATCCGGGGGATGAAGTCCTGATTCCCTCGCCCTACTGGGTGAGTTACCCGGTGATGGCCGAATTGGCGGGCGGAATTCCCCGCGTGATTGAATGCACGGAAGCCACCAATTTTCTTCTCACACCGCAGGACTTGGAGGCCGCCATTACCCCGCGCACCAAGGCGCTGATCCTCTGCAGCCCTTCAAATCCGACGGGACTCGCCTACTCACACGAGCAACTGCAGGGACTCGCCAGGATCGTGAAGAAGTATCCACAGCTTATCGTTATCTCGGATGATATTTACAATCGGCTGACCTTTTCTGGAAATCCCATCGCACCTCACATTTTGAAAGCGGACCCGAGTTTGAAAGACCGGGTCGTTGTGGTGAATGGCGCTTCGAAAGCCTTTTCCATGACCGGCTGGCGACTCGGCTGGGCGGCCGGGCCAGCGGGTTTGATGAAATTTGTCGCCGATTATTTCAGTCAAACAACGTCGAACCCCTGTAGCATCAGTCAATATGCGGCTCTGGGGGCCTTGCAAAAGGGCAAGGCCGAACTTGATAAATCTTTGGAGCTCTTGCGTGAGCGCTGCAAGAAGGGTCTGGCCGCGCTCAAAGACGTGCCCCAGCTAAAAGTGGCAAACCCCCATGGCGCATTTTATTTCTGGGTGGACGTCAAAGCATGGATAGGTAAAACTCACGAACCGAGTGGCCGCAAGATCTCCGGCTCCAAAGACGTGGCTGAGCTGCTACTGGATTCTTGTCACCTGGCGACGGTTCCAGGCAATGAGTTCGGGACAGAAGGCTATCTCAGGCTCAGCTTTGCCATTCAAGACGAGAGGTTCGCCGAGGCGGTCGGCCGCTTGAAGAAGTTTGCGACCAGCTTAAGCTAAGATCACTTCTTAGATGCGCTCTAAGCAACCGGTTGCTTATTGGCCTCCGCCCAATACCAGGTGCTTATTGGCCTCCGCCCAAGAGTGGACTGACCAATGGACTGGCGCCGTGGAACTGGACCCCCACACCCACGGCGTTCTTGCTAAAATAAAGCTCATGATATCCTGGGCGGCCATACAGGTGCTGTTTGACGTGATTCTCCTATTGGGGATCGCCGCGACGTGGATCAGGCTGAGTAAACCTGCCAAGGATGATCCGCGCTTAAGCCGCGGCCTGCAGCTGCTGCAAAGCAAAATTGCCGTGCTCGAGGACTTGAATGATCAGACCGAGCGAAAGGCCCACCAAATCGGGCAGCTTCTCGAAGCGAAAGCGCGCGAGCTGCAACGCTTTATCACCGAGGCCGACGAGCAGATCCGGAAAGTTGAAGCGGCCATGGGCAAAAGTCTTGAGGTCGCGCAGATTTTCCAGGATCGTATTCCACACGAGGAAATCATCGACCGCAAAACCACGCTAAAATATATTCAAGCGGCGCGCCTGGCCCACCAGGGTTTGGAGGTCGACAATATCGCCAGTCAAGTCGATCTGTCGCGCGCCGAAATTGAATTTGTCGCCAAGGTCAACCGGGACCAGCTCCAGTTTTCCGAGGAGGACCTGCCCGACTGGGCGAAAATGGAAAGCCCCACGATGAATGCGGTGAATTTGGTGAACCCGGTGAATTCTGAAGACAACGCGAAATCTGATAAACCAGTTTCCCTGTCTCAGCTCGGCGACCGCTTTCGCAATGCCCTGCGAAATCCTCCAGTCGAGAAAGAAAAGACGGAAGTTGAAAGTGTCGGGAAAGTAGAGATAGTTGAGAAGGTAGGGACTGTAGAAAAGATAGGGACTGTAGAGAAAGTAAAAGTGGAAAACGAAAAGGCGGAGGAAACAAGAGAACACGCAGGACCCGTCATAAGGAAGGTCATCTTTCCGCGCGTCGAATCACTGGAAACCAAAATCAAGAACAATCTCTTCGACCGCAACCTTGGCTAACATGAAGCAATCTCCGAAATGGCAACGCGGAGAGCACCTTGAGGCCAGGTTGGTTGAAGCTCTCTCGCAACAAATCTTACTTGTCGAAATTGCCGGACAACTTTACCGTGTGGTCAACCAGACCGGGCACCGTTGGCGAGAGGGCGACCCGATTTCACTTTACGTCGACTCCGTCGAGCCGTTAATGCTGCGAATTTCTTCAGGTCACGGATTTGAGCGATTCGCCTGAGTTTGACCTGACAAATAACCCGTTGCCCCTCAGCGTCTCATCCAATAAGCATGAGGGTGAAATGAGGTTTAAGGCATGGG
>PSRN01000121.1 GCA_003176075.1 Bdellovibrio sp. | reverse complement strand
TTCCGTCCGTTCGTCGCGCCGAAGCGCTCAGCGAATCGCCGGTCATCACCATCAATCACAACCAATACTTTTTCCAGGACCGTCTCTACGGCTACGAAGAGCTGAAGGCCATGCTGTTGGCCCGCAAGGACCTGTTCAATAAACACAAAGCCATCGTCGAAGCGAGCAAGGAGACACCTTATTCCATGATCCATCCGATCATGGCCATCATGAGTGAACTTGAAGTGGAATCCATTCAGCTCGCCGTGGCTTCGCAGGAGCAGCTATGAGCCGACTCGTCCTCGCGCTTTCTCTCGCTCTGCTTTCCCCGGTTCTGCTTGCTCCGGTTCTGCCTGCTCCGATCTGCCTCGCCGTGACGATGGACCGTGAAACGCACGATGCATTGATTCGCGAGCTGGAGAGCGTGCGTGAAAATCTGAAAAAGGACGACGTTTCGTTTGTGCCCTCAACACTTCGCCTGGCTGACCTGCTGGCTGACCGTTCCCGATTGATTTATTTGACCAACACTTCGGACCCCCAGATTCTCGGCGATCGCATGCGGGCCATTGATTTGATTTCGTCGGTGGAAGGTCGTCTGCCCGCCGATCAAAAGGCGAAGGTCGACCTGCAAAAAGCGCAGCTCTATCAACTTGTCGGATCCGAAGACAAGTCCATGGAAATCTTGTTATCCATCCGCCGTGAGGCCAAAGGATCGAAAACCGACGAGTATTGGGCGGCAACCGATCTTTTGGCCGACGTGGAATTTTCGCACGGTCAGTTCGCGAAGGCCAGATCCTACTATGAGGAAATCAACGCCAGCGAAAAGAAAAATGACTTCGCGAATTACCGAATCGCCTGGTGCGACCTCAATCAAGGCCACGAAGAGCGGGCGGTGAGCCGGATGGAAACCCTTCTTGAAAAGCAAAAGCTCGAAGAAGGACTTCGCAAAGAGGCGACCAGGGACCTTGTCCTATTTTACGCCCGTCTTCCCTTCAAACCACGAAATATCGATAAAATTAAAAAATACTCTTCGCGAAGTCAGTCCGACGCGCAGGAAAATCTGCGGGTTTACGGCGAGGAGCTGAAACGTCTGGGACGAAAGAAAGAATCCGCCACCGTTCTTCTTCAATACATGAACATCACACATGGCGCGAAGGGCGATCTGGTGGCGCAAGCGAATCTTTTTGAAAACCTGATCGACATCAACCGCTACCAGGATGCCGTTTCACTGCTGGGAAAGATTGTCGCTGCTTCTTGTAATGAGAGCGTGGGCGGCGACGCCGCCACAGGCAACTGCGCTGATGTCCAGAATACCATTCACCGAAGCCTGCGGGGGTGGGCCGCCGCCGAGACGAATCATCCCAGCCATCAGTTGTTCAAGGCCTTTGAGGTTTATTCGCGGCAGCGCCCGGTGGACGAAGCGGCGTTGCTTTTCGGCGTGAAGGTGGCGCAGGACAACGAGAACCATCGTGAGGCACTGGTGATTTTGGCGGCTTTGACGGCGGAAGCGAAGGACCCGAAGATTCTGGAGACGGCGCTGGGGGCGCAAATTCTCTCCGCCGAGAAGGCCAAAGACCTGGCCAGGCAAGAACCCGCCTATCGGGATTATCTGCGGCGTGGAACGGATGAGAAAATCAAGACCCAGGTGCTGACGGCGCTGGTGCGCGTGTTGATCGAGCGAAAGAATTTTGTTGAGGCCGAAAATCTGACCGTGAGCTGCTTGCAAAAGAAGTTCGACCGTGAAACCGGCGATCTTCTTTTGGAAGTGTACAAGCGTTCACACCAAGTCGAGAAGGAACGCGAATTGGCTCTTCGGCTCTCGCAAGGAAGACTCGATTCGGATTATTTCCAACAATACAAGCGCCTGAGCGCCGACGTCGTCAAGACCCGCATCGAGCAGAATAAGGCCAGCCATGAGGATTTGGCGTTGCTCATTGAGTTGGCGCAGAAATCGCAAAACCCCAGCGAGAAGTTCCACACTCTCAACGATGCTTATCTGGTCGCTCTCCAGCTTCGTGATATCGCCGGCTTGAAACGGGTCGGCGACCAGCTCGTGGAGCTGGCCCCTCGGCTGGCCTCGGCGGAGCGGCGCCTGGCGTATGAGAAAAGAATGTTCGTGGCCGATCTGGAACTTGATTTCGCGGGTTCTCTTAAATTCGAAAAAATGATCGACGGCAACGAAAACGTGTTCAGAAAAGTACTGAAGGCGAGGTTGGCTCATCGGCCGGATCGGCCGGCGGAACGGGAGATCATGAGGGAATCCCGATTTTCCGACGAACAAAAAATGTGGGTCTTGGAGCAGCAGGTGGTGGAAGACGCCAATCCCCTCCTCGCGTTGAGCCAAGCCGAATCCTTTCTGTCCCGCCACAAGGAACAACATTCCCGCTTGGTTCTTACAGCCCTGGGCCGGACCGCCCCCTGGCGGGTTGAGGACTACGTGCTCCATCACCAGGGACTGCGGGGCAGTTTCGTGGATGTGATGATGAGGCGAAGAGTGGCCCTTCGTGAAATGAACAAGGACATTCATCATTTGCTGAGATCCCACGTCGGCGGAACAACGGTTGCTTCCTTTGGGCGATCTTTGGAACAGTCGGGCCAGGGTCTGTTGAATTTCTCCAATCGTTTTATTTCAGGAACCAACGACGTGGTCATTGTGATGATCGCCAAGTCAAACCTGATCAAGGTGCAAAAGAAGCTGATGCAAGACTTGCTGGCGGCCAGGGGACGTCTGCGGGTTTCAAGACAACATCGGATCGCTTTCGAGCAAACCCTGCGGAAAGAGATACTGACCATGAACCAACAGGTGACTCAGTTGAACTCCGATATTCAAATTCAATGGGAAAAAGAAAATATCGAGACAAGCTTCGACCAAGTCTTGCAAATCTCCCATCCGCTGCAAAAAAGAGCCCTGGCTGAAGAAATTTCATTCTGGCGGTCCTTCAGCCAAGATCCATTGCAAGGCAGGTGGGCACAGGTCTTGCGACACCTTCGACCGTCGGACGAAGGAGGAGCTGAAAACATCTCCTCGCTTTTTAACTCAATCCGACACCATCCGTTTGAGAAGGAGTACGCGCAAAGACTCATTCGGGCGGAGGAATCACGCGGCAATCACTTGATGGCCGCTTTCATCAGTGACCGGTCCCGCTCGATGGGAGGTGTGGAATGAAAAATATCCTGTTGTGTTTCCACCACCGGCTGGCCGGTTTGCTCGGTCTTTCGTTTGTTATTCTAGCCCTTGGCTCTTTGGCTCCCGTCCGTTCTTTCGCCGACACCAATGGTTTCACGGGACCGGCGGGGAAGGCGGGCCCGAAATCCAGCAAGAAACCCAGCAAGAAATCACAAAACAAATCGGCCATATCGGCCAAGTCGGCAAAGAAAAGTGATTCGAATTCCATGACGAGGAAGCAGGCCCACGGTGAGGAGTATTCAACCTCCCACTCCTTCGACGGCGCGCGCATCAACGGAAAAGTGCAGGAGGGTCAGCTTCGCCGAATTGTGATCGAGAATGACAAATCCATTGAAGACCTACTGGGAGTTCGAAAAAATTTCGACGACCGTGAACGGGAAGAAAACGAGAGGAATTTGTCATGGTGAACATCGCTCTACGTAATAAACAAGACAAAGTCGTCCGGTCCTTCTTGTTGGATGATGAAGGTTCCCATGAGCTGATCATGAACCATCAGAGCCGCCGCATTGAACTTCTTAAATCCACCGAACAATACGTTAAAGACAAGATTGAATTCACCTTGATCGAGAAAATTCAAATTCGCCAACTCAAAAACTCCCGCTATGCCGTCAGCAACGTCCTCACTCTTTCTTACATGGGAACCGACGCGGTCACCGTGATTGACAGCGAATCGCCGGAAGAAGACTCCAGCACCCTCGTCGCGGCTTTCAAGTGGTCCAGCGTCGCCCATCTTTCAGTTTTGACGATCATTTTACTCACGGGTTTTATCATCCAGAAGTTTTTTACGCCCGAGCAAAAGACAACCGAAATTGTGGTGCTGCCTGTTCCCCCGCATGTGGAAAATCAACTGGCTAAAGCCGAGCCCGCGCCTTCTGAAACAGTGAAGATGAGTGAACAAAAGATTGTCGAGCCGACCAGTTCCAATCCGGTGCATGAGCGGAATGCTCCGCACCCCCGGCCGCGGCCGCAAAAACTGGTGAAATTTCCCAACCGGGTGATGATCAAGAGCAACCACCACACTCACGGCGGCGAATCCGTCGGCTTTGCCAAGGGCGATTACAGCGAGATTGGAACACTCCGCACCCTTGAAAAACTGGGCGGCATCGGCAACTCGATCGAAGGAAACCGCAAAGGCACCGGTTTTGGTCACAGCCGCTACGGCGCCTTCGGGACAGGTTCCGGCTTTGGCGGCGGACTCGGCGGTGGTCACGGCGGCGGGATCAAAGGCATCCTTGGCGGGAAAGGCTTGGTCGGCGGCCTGCCAGGTGAAGGCACACGGGCCTTCGGCGCCGCCGGATACGGCGAAGGGCGCTTCGGCGGAGGTTACATCGGCCGCGGCGGCGGTTCCGTCGGTACAAAAGTGGGCGACGTGCAAATTCCTGATTTTAAAGCCAACTATGAAGACGCCGAGGTTGTCGGCGGTTTGACCCGCGAGCAGGTGGAGGCCGTTGTTCGCAAAAACCAGGGTCAGCTCGCCTTCTGTTATGAAAAGGCCTTGCAGTCAAACACCAAGCTTCACGGGCGCATCAATTCACGGTGGGTGATTGGTCCGCAAGGAAACGTGGGGAACGCGCGGATCACCAGCTCGAGCATGGGTTCCGGCGAAGTCGAAAGATGTGTGATCAAATCCATCGGGTCGTGGAAATTTCCTCACCCGGTGGGGGGAGTTCATGTCGATGTGTCTTATCCATTTGATTTCGGCCGGCTGAATATGATGGCTAAGGGAGGCGAAAAGTGAGAACCGCGCGATGGGGCATTTTAATAGTGGCTCTGCCGCTGATGGCGTGCAAAAGCAACATGAATCCCAATCCGATTCATGATTATCCCTTTCAAGGCGACTCCCAGTTGAGAGCCGGGGCGGATCCCGCGACCTACCAGCCGGCCCCTGTGGTGGTCGTCCAAAAGGTGGCGGATGTGCGGGAACACACCACCTATGTGCCGCAGGAGAAGCCGGTCGTGGTTGAAAAAATCCGCTACGTCCCGAGAATTCCTGTCACGGTCACCAAGTACGTCAAAGAGATCCGCGCCGTGAATGTCGGTGGAAAAGTATTTGATGTGAGAATGAAGGGCGATGAGTCGGTTCCCATGATGACATTTCTGACCAACTACGCCACTTCTTATACGCTTTACATTCGCGCTCTGGTCGGAAAAATCGATTTCACCGCCAGCCTGCAAGATCCTCCCGATGGGATGACGATGGAACCCAGCAATGAAAAGGTTGATGGGTCCACGCAAGCCTACACGGTGAAATGGACTCCGGGTCTCAATCTCATTAGCAACGGTCAATCCGGCGTTCCCGGAAGCATCAAGATTCTTGTCAGCGTCACCAATGTTCAGGACGATGATCCCGAGACCAAGGCGAGAATTGAGAAACAGCTGTCCTTGAGTGGCAAGATTCTCCGCTATCCTTACGTTGTCTTTTCAGGATCAAAAGTGGGTCCGGAAAAGGCGGACAAGATCGTGGCGGAAGTCAACCAAGAGATGCAGCGGGCAACCCCGCTCCACGATATTCAGCGCGACACCCAGGCCGCCACGTCCACGGGCACGCCCACTGGTTTCAGCCACGATAGTTTGAGCGAGCAAGAAAGTTCTGCCGCTGCCGCTGCGGCTGCAAAGGAGAATCCATGAAATCCGCGGTCAGCCTTTTTCATTCTTTTTTGTTAGGTTCACTTTGCTTGCTCCATGCCCCTGCGGGTTTCGCCGGGACAACCGAGTCTCTTGATTCCCTGGGAACGCAAGAGCAACTCCTCGACAAAGCCCACGCTCCAGTTCCCGCCAACACCTACCGGGTTATTCAAAAGCGGGTGATCGACCGCGATGGCCGACTTGAATTTGATTTTTCCGGCGCCGGAATGTCCGGCGGCGATTCCTACTACACCACCAAGAGCTTGGGGCTGCAAGCGGAGTATCACTTCAGTTACCGCTGGTCCGTGGGCGTCCGGCACGATTGGTTTTTCAATGACTTAAGTCCCGAAGGCCAGCGCCGTTTCGACGAAGCTTACACCGCTTATCAGGCCGGCAATATGGGAGTCTCGCGTCCCGATCTCGATTGGCCGCTTTCGAAAGATATCGCGACGATCAGCTTTTATCCCCTCTACGGCAAAATGAGTTGGTTTGAATCGACGGTTTCTTACTTTGACGTGTACCTGTTGGCTGGCGGTGGAATGATGAATCTGAGCCGCGGCCAATCCGGTTTGGGCACGGCGGGCATGGGCGTTGGCATGTGGTGGACTCAGCACCTGACCAGCCG
>PSRN01000022.1 GCA_003176075.1 Bdellovibrio sp. | reverse complement strand
ACTCCTTGGTTATTTGGTTTTTTGTCAACCAAGGAGGCGCCTCTCTGGTTTCTTAGATGTGTAGTGGCAAAACAAATACCACCTAAGCCAATCAACCAAATCACCCACAGAAGAACATGACTCCCAGGAGGAGACACGGCATTAAGGATAAAGGGGGTATAGGTGCCAGCAATGAACAAATAAATCGCGAAATGATCCAGATCCTCCAAGAGGTTTTCAAGCTTTTGGGAAACACGAAAACCATCCTTCATGAAATGATAAACCGTGCTTGCCGCAAAGACGAGAATTCCGGTCGACCCAAAAATCAGACAGGCCCAAAAATGGGAAAAATCAGGATTCAATCGAGCGACTCTCAGAAGAATAATTAAACCAACCACGGCGGCGATCAGTCCCAACAAATGGATCTGTGCTGCAATCGTATTTTTCATAAAACGCAACATTATAAAATCAATGAACGTTGCCGCCCACTGCTCCTCATAGGTCCGTGCATACGCAATTTGCGCATGCAGTTTGAGATGTTTCGAACTTTACTTTTCGGTAAGGTCGTTGGGTCCGTGAGGTAGGTCTGGACATTACGAGCTGGATGCGTTGCCGTATTCTCTTCGCCACTACTCCACAACTAACATAAACTTTGTGGCAATGCTGATCTAGTTTCTTAGGCGCGCCGGGATATGGGGAAAATAAAATATTTCTCTACTAAATTCTAAATTTAACAATTCTTAACTTCAGTTCCGAACATTTGAAGGGCGGTTGCTCCTCAAAGAGCGAAACCGTATCCCTCATTCTCAAACGCATTGGCGTTGTTAATATCAACCGGCCTTCGCTGCGGCACGCAGAATTCGCTCAACTTCCTCTTTCGAAATAAGCGAGCCATTGACGTATTGATGGATAATCGACACTAGAAGAGTCTGGTATCCAAGACCCATGCGATCGGCAATTTGTTTAAGCCCATCAAAATCAGAATGACTCAGCCGGACCGTGAATCGGGCTTCCTTCTTCTCTCGTTCCCTAGCGGCCTTAATTTCCTCAAAGCGATCCTTTGGGGAGGCGTACGTACTGATAGCTTTGTGATGCCTCCCTACGCCACGGAAATAAGGCTGCTTATCTGATGCGCACCAGCGTTAACGCCGAAATTTCTGGGTCTGGGTTGAAATCTCTCGGGCAAATGAGTCAGCGCGGCCTGAAAAATCCTATGGCGACTTGAGCTTCTGAACTGTGCGATTCGCAACTCCGACCTTTAAATCGATGTCGGTCTTGGTGGATTCAAAAAGTTGCTTCGCTTCGACGGCGCCATCGTTCTTCTTTAGATTGAATGGAGGCCCGTACTTTTTAACGTATGCATTTGCCACTTTTACGTAGTTTTCGAGAGCAGGAACCATATCCTTCTGGGTGGCGTAGGGATGACCGGCAAAATAGTTCCGCATGAATTGCGAGTCCCAAGAGATCGTATTAGTTTGCAGACCGTTTTCGTACTTCATTTCCGATTCGAATTTAAGGCCCACGCCTTCCAAGCTCTTTTCGGTCGCATTCAAATTGGTGACATCTGCAAGAAATTCGGATTCAGTGTAAGTCGGAAGGTTGCCTTCTTGGGCTTTTCCGCCGCCGGCACCACAGCCCGCAAGCGTCAGGGAAACAAAGAGGGATAGGAAACTGCAAATTGCATTCTTCATGCGTTAGGCTCCTCAATTCAAGGTATTGAAAATGTGTCGAACAGGCCTTCCCTACATAGTCGAATGGAACCGAAATGAAAAGAACTTTACTCGTGGGTGCAAGTAATCGGGTTGGAATGGCTGCAAACTTGCCGACCCTTGTCTAAAAAAGATTGTCCAGCTCTTCGTCATACAAAAAACGACGGCCAAACACCTGCTTGAAATATTGGAACTTCAGCCCCAAAAGATGATTCTGGTTCTCAAGAATTCCTTCGATCGGGCCAAACTCTTGCATCAGCCAAGCGTTCCAGATTTCTGACCCCGTTCTTTGAGGGCCCGGTGGAAGTATTGGTCTGTTGAGTTGGGAAATACGCCTGCGGGTGGCAATATACATTGGTTTGGACTTTCTCATCAGGGCAGTAATATCATTGTCCGAGGGATAACTGGAACTGGGATCCGGGCTGTCCGGTTGGCTGTGAATATCCAGCTCGGCGTCGTCAACAATGTCGGGAAGTAAGAGGTCTCAAAACTTGGTGAAAGGGACTGCTTCTGCGCCACCCCAATTCGTAATGGCGCCATTGTTGATCGATAAGAACCAAGATCCATGCAATTTAATAAGTCCCAGTTCCCCGGGCCAGTTCTGTGAGGCAGCTAGGTATTCAGCAACCGTCGGTTTTCTTGTTATGTGAAAGACGTCCTCACCCCTTCCGCAAGAGCATCCGCTATTGTCGCTGCCCGACGAGGTGGAAGTCCTCGCATATAGCTAGCCCAATTGGCGTTAATGTCATTGGCGAGGTTTTCAAATGTTGAGCTAACAGATCGAAGGCCAAGCAATTCATTATCCATCCGCAACGGAGAAAAACCGCCGTTCACCTTCTGACATGAGACTACCAACACGCCAGTTGATCCTGACAGCCTTTTCCAGCCAAGGAAAGACAGGTGCCGCGATTACTGGCGATCCCAAATAGCCGATTCCAAGGGCAACAATGCAGGCAAATCGACTGCGTCGCTTAAACCGAAACCAACCCCAGGGCTGCAAAAAAGTCATACACCGTGTCCACTTTCGCTTTTGTCGGCAATTTAGACATATGTCCATTATACTCATGAGTAAAATGGAGTAAAATCCACTTTTTACAGTTTGTTCACTCTGGTTCCTATGCCAACGTGGCCGTCATCCCAGGGAGTCAATCAGGAAAGCGGAAAGATCGTGGATGGGAATTTGCCAACAATCCCTGTTCAAAAGAATTTTCTTACCACCATAGGTAACAACTCCCAATCCGATCTTTTTTCCGCCCAGGGCTTTCTTCAATGCGGGAGATAAACCTATCGGCTGAGCCGCATGAATCGCAAGCCGTGCATCCAGCACAACCGACCTGTCGCCGCTCACAATAATAAAATCATATTCCTCCTTTTCTTTTGTGCGCCAAAAGAAAGGCTGCCATGTTCGCGCATGATGATCTCTGGTTTTGATGATCTCGCTCAAAACAAGAGTTTCAAAGAGTTGGCCGATCTGGGGACTCTTCATCATTGAAGGTGCCGCTTGATGTCCCTGAAGGCGGCAAGCAAGCCCGGTATCCAGAAAATAAAACTTGGGCGTTTTAATAAGGCGTTTATTCAGGTTGGTCCAAAATGGCCTGAGGAGTCCACAAAGACCATTTCGCTCCAGAAGCAAAACCCAATCTTTAACGGTGACGGACGAAATGCCGGCGTCCCTGGCTACGTCTTTAAAATTCAAAAGCTGACCGGTTCTAGCCGCAAGCAAACCAAGAACCGTCTGAAAGGCCCCGAGTTTTTCGATCCCAGCCAATAGCGCGAAGTCCTTCTCAACGTAAGTTTGGATGTAATCATTTAGATACATGATCGTCGAAATTTCAGGGTTGGCATATAATTCAGGCCAGCCGCCACTGAAAAGCATGTCTTGTACCTCAACTGAAAGGTTGGCAGAGCAAACCTCATGAACTGAAAGAGGATGCAGTCGGAAATAATTGGCTCGAGCCAAACTTTCTTTAACATTCCGGTCAATCAAGAGCTGATTAGAGCCAGTCAATCGAAACATAACCCCTCGTTTTTCGGGTCGCCGCCTCGCCAAGTCCACTTCGAGTTTGATCTGTGGAAAAAGGTTTGGGGCATAAGGAGCCTCATCGATAAAGAGTGGAGAGGTATTTTGCTTCAGAAAAAAAGCAGGATCGGCCTCGGCAAGCCGCCTGGCCTGCAAATCATCCAATGAGACCTCATTGAATCGTGCTCCTTCCAGGTGGTGAAATAGGGTGCTTTTTCCTCCCTGACGTGGACCAGTCAACACCTGTACAGGCAATGAGGGTTGACTCAAGTATTTCATTAAATCCCTTTTAATCCACATGCTTGGCTATTTTAAAGTGTTGCCTTAATTTGGTCAATGCCGTACGCAAATACTTGCTGTGACGAGCGTGAACTGGCAACCCCATCTCTCCGGAACTTCACTTCGCCTGCGGCCTCTCGCCGAAAGCGACTTCGACGCTCTATTTGCCGCTGCGTCGGATCCATTGATCTGGGAGGTGCATCCTGATCGTCTTCGCTATACCCGCGAAAGGTTCGAGGCGTACTTCCGCTCTGGAATCGAGTCGAGAGGCGCACTTGCGGTCCTCGACTTGAAATCCGGAAAGATCATCGGAAGCTCCCGCTACACCAGCTACAATCCCCAAACATCCTCAGTCGAGATCGGCTATAGTTTTCTCACGCGCGACCACTGGGGCGGAGATCACAATCGCGAGTTGAAGACACTCATGCTGAACTATGCGTTCCAGCACGTTGAGACCGCTTACTTCGTCGTTGGACGGGACAACCTTCGATCACGAAAAGCGATGACCAAGATTGGCGGGCTATTGGTGACTGACCTGAGTGAAACTCCCGTCGTTGAAAGGACGGACCCTTTCGTTGTTTTTCAGATTGCGAAAAAAAACTGGTCACAAACATAAGTATCCCAATAACGTCTGTACGAACTTCAGCCTCGTTTCCGACACCACGGTCACCTGCACCTTGCCAGCGAATAGTTCAACCGGCGCGGTGAACGTTTCGGCCTATGGTGGAGGTCTTATCGCCACAACGCCCGCGCTCTTTACTTACACTCCATGAGCGCGGCCGCCCGCGCTTGGCTCTGCCAGTGCCTGTAGTTTATTCATCAGATGAGCTGGTTGATCTGGACAAGCGTGCAACCCCGGTGGTAAATCGAGCCCTTTTTGTCGGGAATTTGGAGGGTCATTGGCAATGACGGAAAAACAAGTCATGGAAATTCTGGGGCTTAAACCGCTTCCGGAAGAAGGCGGTTATTACCGTGAAGTGTATCGGAGTCGGATCGCGATTCCAGCGGATTCAGTTGGTCTTGATGGTGGCACGCGAAACATGTCCACAGCGATCTATTATATGCTGACCCCTAACAGTTTCTCAGTCCTCCATCGGGTCAAGAGCGATGAAGTATATCACTTCTATAGTGGCGATCCGGCGGAAATGATTCAGATCAGTACAAACGGGCTTTTAAAAAAATACGTTCTTGGATGCGACCTCAGCGCCGGTCAATCACCACTGATTGTTGTTCCCTCAGGAACATGGCAGGGGATGCGTTTGCGGGCAGGTGGCAGTTGGTCGCTTATGGGAACGACAGTTTCACCCGGTTTTGAGTTTCAAGATTTTGAGGCGGGTGACCGCGATCGGCTGCTGCTGGAATTTCCAAAATTAGCGACAGAGATCATGAGATTTACCCGAGGTCCCAACGAGGCATCCCATTGAAGCCGAAGCGGAAGATACGATGAGCGGGATGGTTTCCCTAAGGCCCTCGTATCTCGTCCATCAGCTTTTTGAGGTCGGTATTCGCCGTGGGTTTGACTCGATCCGGCTGTGCCGTGTAGCTATTGTCGCAAATGGAAATGGTGTCTTTGACCGATCGTACGCACACCACAAAGGTCTGGGGGCTGACCCCGAAAATCATCTCATCAAAACTCAGCAACTCTCTAACCAGGGCAGAATTCTGTATGCGCATACTGGCCAAATATTCATCCTTGGTGAGCTTTAGAAAATCGGCATGGGAACTTGTCAGCTTTCGACCAAGTTTGAAGTTCTCCTCGGCCAGGACGATACGAAATTTCGAATAGGTCGGGTCGTAGCCCCCGGAAGTGGCACAGGCCGGCAATAAGGCTGCCGATAACAAAACTGGGACGAGTTTGAAGAAGAGCATAAGACTGCAAAGACTTTATCAAGCAAAACGATTCTTGCCTAGCGGTAATCGGTCTGCGGAGGTGCCAAAGGCACCGACTTGGAGCCACGGAGGTGCCTACTTCTTGTCACAGCGTGAAGTTTTTCGTAAAACAAAACGGTGGAAGAACTCTTATTAGCTCTCGCTCAATTTCTTCTAGAGATTTTGTTCCCGTTGATTGTGGAACTTTTTGTAAATCTTGTGGCCGACTTCTATTGGCCTACAGGTGAAAAATCTGATGGGTTCGACGGATACTTGGTTCTTATCATCGTAGCTGGTCTTTTAGGAGCCGCATCAGGAGTCATTCCTTCGCCAATTGCGAACCATCCGGTAATTCAAGCTTTCGTGGTGATCGCGGGCCCATGGGTTCTGGCGACCATAGGGGAAAGAATTTTTCGCAGCAGAGAAGAGTTAGGAAAGCCAAGGCCGAAACTTGGATACTTCTGGAGAGTCTATTGGTTTGCATTTCCATTTTTATTGGTCCGCTCAGTGATGATTCATCACAGTTTGATTCAAAGTTGGTGATCGCCAAATGTGTTCCTTGATTAGAAAGACTTTCGCCCCTTCCGCAAAGTCTGATGTTGTTGAATTCTGCGCTAGGAATCCGCTGCCACCGTTTCATCCCCTTCAGCGCATCGAGCGTTTTTTGGGCGCTTTAACAACCGGACCAACCTTCGTCATTGATTTGTTCGACGGTTCCCGGCGAGTGGCGGTAGCGGTATTGCTGGACAATCTGCCGAACCCCCTCAATTCCGCATGCCTGGAAATCATTGGCTTAAGTCAAAGCACAAATCCAGTCGATACATTGAATGTAATTTTGCTCGAAGCCAAGAAAATGCTGCCTCGGTCGAAGAATTGTATTGAGTTTGTGCTATACGCAGGGCTGCCCTGGAAAATTGATCAGCTGGAAGAAAATGGCTTTCGGGAATCTTATCGTCTTTTTGACATGATTCGATCTCAGCCTTTTAAAGAACATTTGTCAGTGTTGCCGGCTGGATATGAATGGGCATCCGTTGCAAGCGCCAATCTTGCTCAATATCATGTTGCCATTGCACGGGCCTTTGCGAATAACCTCGAAACCAGCGTGCCCACACTCGAAGAAATGAAGCTAAATTTTTCCGCCGCTAAAAATAAAGCTCTGTTGCTACTGCATGGAAGCGAAGTGATTGGTTTCACGAGTTTCTTCATGCTCCCCACGGACCCTTGCACGGGAGAAATAAACACGATTGGCGTGATTCCTGAAATGCGAGGAAGAGGTTTTGGCCGGCTCTTGCTGATGAAGGCAATGGACAGTCTCGCCAAAGATTGCGGCTCAAGCTATAAATTGACCGTGGCAGCGCAAAACACTGAGGCGCTCAAATTATATATTCAGTCCGCATTTGCCATCGTATCTGAAGCGCCGTCTTTAAGATTTGTCCCGGGACAATAATAATAAAAGCAGCTGTCGTTGGATCAAAGTTGTTTGACATCGTAATAAATGAGCACACCCCATCCCAGGCTCTCGTCATCATCCAGCATTGATTTAGGAACGGGAAAGGCGATTTTCGCGCCTTGCTTGAGGTGAAAGGATAGGGCTGGGTCTCTCACTTTTTGATTCAAAACATCGGCCAAATATCTTTCGCATGTCGCTCTTTCGCTGCGGCGGTCATTGGACATCGCCACGTATTTTCGAAAACCGTTAATTCTGGTGAGTCCAAAGGCTTGCTTTATTCCCATCCTTTTTGCCAAATTCTTGGCCGAGTCAATCAAGGATGCGGCAATAGCCGACCTCGAAGTTCCTTCATGGCCCATGGGCAGAGTCGTCAAGTTTATCAAAAAAAGAACTCTTTCTCCGTCTGCATTTTGTAGGGCAACTTCGGCAGGGGCACGAGTGATGGCTTCCCACCGTCCGACAAGAGCATCCTCACTGGAAATCGTTTCAAATACAAAACTTTTGTCGATCACGACAGTATTTAAGAAGCCTGAGACGTCGCCCGAAAGCTCAGATCTTACGAACTGTCCCTCTTTGAATCTGGACATTCGATCAGCGAGGGTCGAGGGGTCGGCCGCAAGGACTCCCCAGGCCTTGTTCTCCACCGCCATCAACGCTGGAATGTCGGCCATGGACGCATTTCTGATTTGGGCGCCAGAGTGAAGGGACGAACACGTCAGCCGGCTGGCATGAACGTCGAGGCCCGTAAAGATCAAAAGCGCCAATAATACCCGTGGCACTGCGGAGGTGCCGAAGCCACTTGTGGCGTAGGCACCGACTTGGTCTTCCGTCGCCCGCACTTTTAATTCCATCGGGTTAAAGCTACTGTTGATTGACACGTTAAATCAATTTACACTTAATACACTTGAGGTTTAGTGATGCTTAACTCCTTGCCTGACCTGAATCGAATCGGGGTCTTCTATCGAGTTTACGAGGCGCAAAGTGCTTCCAAGGCTGCCGACTTTCTCAGTGTTACGAAGTCAGCGGTTAGCCAATCCATCAAATTGCTTGAGGCTGAGCTAAGGCAAGAGCTGTTTATTCGAAAGGGTGGACACCTCATTCCCACGCAGTTCGCACACGAACTTTTTCAGACGATTGCTCCGACCATGAGGGCTTTGAGTTCTCACGCCTTTGCCAAATCTTCTGCGGATGAGGAAGTCTCCGGGCTTGTTCGAATTGTTGCTCCGCCCCTATTTACGACGTCTGACCTTCTCCCAGCCATTGCACAATTCTTAGGGATGCATCCTCATGTCCGATATGACTTGAATACGAGTCGAACGCAGGAAGCTGTGATGCTGCTCGAACAAGACAAAGCTGACATTTGCATTGTTGACAGTTCAAACGTGCACATCGGCGGCAGGGCATCGTTGATTGAACGCAGACTCATGCAAGAGCATGAGTGCATGATGGCCAGCCGTGACTATTTTCGAAAAAATATGAAAGCAGAACAGGATTTTAAAACGATCAATCGATCGAGGTTTATTTCCTATTCCCATGATGGGTCCGATGTCAAGGTCTGGTTTAAAACCGTTTTTAAGAGAAAGCCGGACTTCATAACGCCATTTTTGTCGGTGGAAAATTTTCACGCGATGTATGCCGCCGTCAGCCTGGGTCTGGGGCTTGGAATGCTGCCCATCGAGGTGGTGAGTCGCGAAGTCAACAAAGGTGATTTGATCGCGGTTCGCGGTCTCAAGGCGAGCTATCTGAATTCGCTTTCAGTTCTGCGAATAAAAAAGACGAATGAACCGAGGCCGGTGCGCTTGTTTCTGGATTTTCTATCCGGCTTCGTTAAGCGACCAGGCAGGGGAGATTGAAATTGGAATTCAGGCGTCAAAAAAGAGTGGAGGGTTCTGCGTGGGAGAGAAGTTTCATGGCGAGGTGTGACCAGAAACAGGGCCTGGCACGAATGGCAAGGCGAATTGCCAGTTGTGAAAAGCCCGTGAAGATCCGACTTGGAGAGGGGCTGGTCACGGCCTTTTTTCGGTCATCAGATGGCTGTGAATTCGACACTACTTGGTCGTTTTTGTGACTGAAAGACTATAAGACATGGTTTTTCAATTCTCAGCAACAAACTACCGCCCGAGGGAACTAATGGCACGTCCCCTGCAAATGCCACAATTGAGTCTATCCACGCCTCGCCCGTGTCAAAGGAGATTTATGTTTTCAAGAGCTAGCCTTGTGGGATTAACTTTCAGTTTTTGCTGCCTCCATGCCTTTGCCGATAATCTGGTGAATTGTCAGAAGAATAAGGGACTCCAAGGCGTGAGTTTTCGCAACTTACCTTTGCCGGCTTCGATCGACTTTCATTCCCAGAAGTTTAGAATTCCAGCTGGTGAGAAGTGCTCGAAATATGTCGAGAATAAATTTTATTGCCGCGTTTGTATTGATAACCCAGTGGGGGAATCTTGGACGATAAATGGTCCTCATCAATTGAAGGAAGTAAAAAATGATGGGTTGTTTCACACTCTCGTATTCAGATTCAATGGAGCCACCGCCAATTTTGAATGTAACGAGTATGAGGGCACTGCCGGCGAAGATTATTTTAAGGACATGAGCACGGTTTGTTCAGTCTTTAGCAAGATGAACGTCACGCTGCAAACTCAGCGAGTATCAGAAAAAGTTGGATCGACTAACGCCTCGTTTGTACCCGTCACCTACAGGGTAGCTGACCCGGGATACCGCTGATTTTATCTTTCGAACTTCGCAAGATCGTCTCTCAATAAGACAAACCCGAACAATAAGACAAAACCGAAGGCCCTCTCGCATTCGTTACCTTGGGTAGAAAACCCCTTTAAGTTTCATGGCGAGGTGTGACCAGAAACAGGGCCTGGCACCTTTTGAAAAAAAGTTTTCATGAAATCCTCTTCGGTTCCGCTAAAGACGTTGGCGTCAAACACGCCCGACCTCGCGCCCGATATTCTTGCCTTGTCGGAGAATTGCCACAGGGTTGGAGTGACGCCGTGGGGTCCCAGCGGCTTTTCGCGAAGGCGCGTTTTGTTGCCATAGTCCGCGATCCACAAGGGGTAGCGCGCGAATTTCGCGATGTCCTTTTCTGGAATCAGTCGTTCACGCCACCAGGCCCGAGCCGTGTACAGCATGGGAATCGTCCCGGTGAGAACTTCAACCCGGCTTAGAAAGGCAAGCGTGGCGTTGACGATCTGCCTGGGAGTCCGGTAACTCCAGCGGTCGCGGTCGCTCCGATGCGTGATATCCCACTCGAGGTCGACCACCGGTGGCAGATCTTCACTCGTGAATCCGCCATGGAGGTTGACATAAGCCACAAACCTCTCCGCCTGCAGTACGGGGTCCGCGCCCGCATCCGAAGACAAAAAGTGATAAGCCCCCCGGGCCACTTTCTGACGGTCTGGCAAACGGCCCAGCGCCTCCCAAAAATAACCGAATTTCGCGTCCTTCAAAGATACTCCTTGCGTCGCCTTGACGTAGACGTAGCGAATATTTTTGGCGCTCAACGAGGCGATCGGAGTGCTCGCCGGACTGTAATGGTTGAGGTCGATGCCAAAGAGCCGGGAGCCGTTGGATCGATCATGGGTGTCTTGTGGAAACCAAAAAGTCAAAGGAATAGCTTCCATTTCGAACTCTGGCGGAATCGTCAACGGCAAAAGGTCCTGTCGAGACGGTTCATCAACAAGTGGCTCCCAATCCTCTTCCGACCATTGATCAGTCTGGCTCAATCCAACGAAAGGCCAGCAGAGCGCCAGAACAAAAACAAATAACGTCTTCATGTTTTCCTCCCCACGAACTTTCCTGGTGCTCGTCGGAATTGGGAAGAAATTGCGAAATTCATAATTGTGATATATCCATAGAAAATAATGATACTTCTGAACTCGAATCTGACCGCGTTTTTCGCCGTGGTCGAAAACGTCACCGTCTCGGCGGCGGCCAAAAAATTGGGGATTACGCAGACCGGGACCACACAACGAATCAAGGCTCTCGAGAGGGATCTTGGCGTTTCATTGTTCTTGCGGTCGCGCTCAGGGATGAAGCTCACGGTCGAGGGCGCGACACTCTTGCGCCACTGCGTTCAGGCCAGGGAACTTGAGGGGCGTTTGCTTTCAGAAATTCAAAGCGGCGGAGTTGCGAACGAGGTGGATCTGGCCATCGCCGGTCCTGGCGGACTGCTGGCCCGCAGGATTATTCCACAGTGTGCGAAAATTTTCTTGCAGTGGCCAAAGCTGAATTTTCGTTTTATCTCGGAAATGCATTCCGATCGGATAAAACTGCTTAAACGCGGAGCCGCCGATCTGGCCATTGTCATGGTTCACGAAGTGAAGAACGAAATGGACAGCAAGCTCATAGGCCCCAACGAAATGGTGATGGTCGCGACCCAGCGCTGGAAAGACCGCAAGTTCGTCGAAATTCTGGAGCGCGAGCGTTTAATTGCCTACCACGCCGAAGATCCCTTGGGGGTCGACTACCTCAAAGCCTTCGGCTTGCTCGAAGGCTTGAAGCGACCCCGGATATTGGCGAAC
>PSRN01000152.1 GCA_003176075.1 Bdellovibrio sp. | reverse complement strand
CGCCGCCCACGCTCGCCAACGACCGCGACTTGGTTTAAAATTATCCATATGAAATCCTTCTTGCTCAAGCGAGCGCGTGCCCCTGCCCGTGGCAATTCAAAAGAGGACACCGACCCCACTGGACTGGCGGCGATTCCTTCTCTTTCGGAACGCCAGCACCGACCGGCCTACTTTCTTCTGACGTTGGCCCTGGCGTTGGGCGCCAGTGCTATTTATGTCGGATGGCAGAGCCGTGGCCGGCACCACAAACCCGCGCCAACGACGATCGATCTTCGCAACCCGACCCAGCGGCAGGCCCTTGAAGCCTCGATCAACCGGAATATCCAGCTCACGCACCGAAACCTCGAAGCGGACAAGGAGCAGGTTCGCATCGAGGCCGGCTTCGTACTCCCGCGCGTCGGCGCGCTGATCACTCGTCCCACGACTGAAGTAACTGGCCTTGACTTGCGTGTGGACAAAGCCGAGTACAACCCCGTTCGCGACTTGCATCGCCGGCCTCCCGGCCAGGAAATCGCCACCACCGACAGCCTGATTCAATCGGAGATCGCCACCCAACAGGCCTACAAGGAATACGAAGAACGAATGAATCACGATTATGCCCGGCAGGTCGTGGAAAATGCCCGCAACCACGGTTACGAGATCGAACTGACGGCCGATGACCGGGTGAAAAGCGTTCGGCGAGTCAGCGATACCTCCACACCCAGCGATACCTCCTCGTCCAGCGGCAGCTTTGACGGGATGCCCGCCCGATAGCCGTACCTCACGCACCCTCGCTTTTGCGGTTTTACAATTTAATAGGTTGATCTATCATATTTAATAGACCAATCTATTAAATATGAATGTAGAAATAAAACTAAACTTTATCGAAATGTTAGAAAGCCTGCCCCGCTCCCACTGGGATTTCATTCAGGTCATTACCGGGCCCCGCCAGGTGGGAAAAACAACGGGCATTCTCCGGTTTTTGGAAACGCAGAAGACGGCAAAAGCATTCTATGCCAGTGCCGACGGGGCCCTCCCGCAAAGCCCTTCGTGGCTGGAGAAGCAATGGTTCACCTTGAAATCCCAATCACCCACAGGCCTTCTCGTTATTGATGAAATTCAAAAAGTCGAAAATTGGTCGGGGACAATGAAGATGCTGTGGGACCGTCAAAAAAGAACTCCGGAAAGGCTGAGGGTAATTATCCTTGGTTCCAGCTCCCTTGAGATTCAAAAAGGACTCAGCGAAAGTCTAACTGGCCGCTTCAATCTTCACAAAGTTCACCAGTGGAACATGAAAGAAAGCAGAGAAGCTTATGGGCTCACTCTGGAACAATTTCTGAATTTCGGCGGATATCCCGGCAGTTATGCTTTTATCGAAGACCGTATTCAGTGGCTCAATTACCTGAAAAGCTCGATTATTGACACTGTGATTGGCCGCGATATTCTTCAACTGTCGAGAGTTAAATCACCCGCACTATTTCGCCAATGTTTTGATCTGGCTTGCGCCTACGGCGGCCAAGAGATCAGCTATACAAAGCTTTTAGGCCAGCTTCAAGACAAGGGTAATGTGGAACTCGTTAAACATTATCTGGAATTATTTGAAGGTGCTTTTCTTTTGAAACAGCTGCCGAAGTTCTCCCGGAAGAAGGCTTTATCCCGCGCCAGCTCCCCCAAGATTCTTCCCCTTTGTCCGGCCCTCTATTCACTCACGAAGGACGCCGATCTTGACAGCGAAAGCAGGGGAAGAGCTTTTGAAATTGCTGTTGGATGTGAATTGCATCGTTTTCCGGGTTCGCTTAGTTATTGGAGGGAACGCAACGACGAAGTTGACTACGTCTACAGTTTCGGCAAGCGGATTTATGCCATCGAAGTCAAATCTGGTCGAAAAAAGACGGCGAGAGGACTTGGCAGGTTCTTAGAGCTGTTTCCCTCCTCGGAGGGATTGATTATCACGCCTGAAAATCTTTCTGCCGTTTTGGAGAGCATTGAAGTCGCCCACAGCAAGTGAGCAGATCGCATGTAATGCCCGCAACCACGGTTACGAGATCGAACTGACCGCCGATGACCGGGTGAAAAGCGTTCGGCGAGTCAGCGATACCTCCGCATCCAGCGATACCTCCTCGTCCAGCGGCAGCTTTGACGGGATGCCCGCCCGATAGCCGCACCTCTCTGCGGAGGTGCCAAAGGCACCGACTTGGCGCAAGCGGCGTATCAGGGCTTGCGTGAAATCTCAGCTTCTATTTACAATCCAAGCCTGGGCCATTTTCGTATTTTGCTAATCACCCTTTCGGAGGAAAAATGAATCGCTTCTTAAACATGAATCCCACGAGATTGCTGAGTTGTCTTTTGGTGCTCGCGCTGGGCTTTGGTCTTACCTTGAGCCTCACCTCCTGCGCGCCCAAGGCCTTCACGCGGGGGGAATACGACGCCCCCGAAAAGCAAAATCTACTGAATGATTCCTGGTCAGAGACCGACATGCAGGTTGTAGTGAAGGCCATGGTGGAGTCCCTGGTCAATGATCCGGCCATCGCGAAAGCGAAACTTCCGCCGTTGGTCATGGTGACCAACCTGCAGAACAAGACGAGCGAGCACATTGATACTCAAAATATTATGGATATGGTGCGGGTTGAACTGACAAAGAGCAGGAAGGTTTCTTTTGTCGATAAAGAAGCCCGTCAAGATGTCGCTGAGGAGTATAATTATCAAAACTCCGGCATGGTCAACGCCACCACTAAAAAGGGACCAGGCGGGCAGCTCGGCGCTGACTTTATAGTTAACGGCCGGTTGGATTCCAATGTGCAGGAAGTGGGTAAACAAAAGACAATTTACTACAAGCTGACACTCAATATGACCAACCTCAAAACGAACGTGATCATTTGGACGGACCAAAAAGAGATTCGAAAGGCCTATGAGAAGCGAAGCGTTGGCCTGTGATCGCAAAATTTTTTTTTCTGATCCTTCTGGTCGGTTGCGCCACCCACCAGTCAATTGTCGAGCGCCCGCTGAACCTGATTCGCAGCGGGCAGGTCGAAGAGGCCCTTCGCATTCTTGCGCCGCTCGCGGCTGAAGAGTCCAGGGACCAGCTGGTTTACCTGATGGAGTACGGAACGGCCCTTCACATCGCCGGCCGGTACGCCGATTCAAACAAGGTTTTCTTAACCGCCGACAAATTGACCGATGAAGTGGACTATTACTCGGTCTCGCGCATCGCCGCCGCCACCCTGACGTCCCAGGAAGTCCTTCAATACAAGGGGGAATCCTACGAAAAGTTGCTGATCAATTCCTATCTCGCCCTGAACTACTTGATGTTGGGTGACTCTGACGGGGCGCTGGTCGAAGTGAGGCGAATCAACGACAAGATCAAAAAATTTCGCGCCGATGGGAGAAAAGATTACGAGCAAAGTCCCCTGGCCAGCTACCTTTCGGCCCTGATTTGGGAGAGCGACCAAAAATATGACGACGCCTACATTGATTTCAAAAGGACTTTTCAGATCGATCCCTCGAACCCTCTTTTACCTTTTGATCTCCTTCGTTCATCGAAACTCGCCCACCGCGTGGATGATTACACTCAGCTGAAAAAACAATTCCCCCAGGAAACGGAAGAAGCCGACTGGTACGACAAGCGAATGGGGACCGTCACCCTTATTCTTGAGCAGGGTTGGGGACCGCGAAAGCATTTTTCCCGTCAGAATGCGAGTTTTCCGGTTCTGATCCCCGAACGCTCTCTCACCGCCACCGCAAAAATGAAAGTGAGCCGAGTCGGTGCCTACGCCACAAGTGGCTTCGGCACCTCCGCAGAGGCAAAATCACCCGGCGTGTTCACCGCCAACGCACGACAAATCTATGATGTGGAGAGAGTCGCCATCGCGACATTGGACGCGGACTACAAATATCTTGTCGCTCGCAAAGTGGGGTCCTTTGTGGCCAAGGAAGTTGTCGCCGAGCAGATTCGGCAAAAGGACGAGCTTCTGGGATTCATCGCGCGAATCGCCATGCACGCCTCGGACCGCGCTGATCTGCGACAGTGGGCTTCACTCCCGCAAACCATTCAAATCGCCAGCCTGAGAGTTCCCGCCGGCGATTACCTGGTTTCAGCCGAAGGCCTCACGGGCTACGGTAATCCCGGCCACTCCCTTGATGAAATGGCTCCCCGGCCGGTCAAAGTCCAAGCCGGCAGAACAAGTTTTATCAATTGGCGCGCCCTTCACTAGGGCGTGTTAATTTTAATTGGAACCGCTGTTGAAATTGCCGCTGTTGCTTGAACTCGGCAGGGTAGGCGTATTTTCGTCCTGCAGACCTGGAAGGATTGTCGCCTTCTCAGCCGCCACCTTCGCCGTTGAATCAGCGGTGGAGCGCGTGGCCGCTGAAGCGACACGTTGCTCGAGGTTTTCCTTCACGCTGTCCGTCGACAAACGTTCGGCCATGACGGCCGCATTCAACATTTGCTTTTGCACATAGTCGAGAGGGAATGCGCCAAGCTTTGCCAAATAATTTGAAATACTGCCATTTCCGTTTTGAATGATCTCACGAAGCGTAAAAAGAGGGGCATATTGCGAAGCTTTTTTCTCGGCCTCAAAGATAATTTGCGTCAAGGTTGCTGCGGTGATGTCATTTTTTGACTTGTTATCGATGACCATCACTTCTTCATTGGTTCGAATCATTTTGGCAATATCGTCCAACGTGACGTAGCAACTCTGTTGCGTGTCATAGAGCTTGCGATTTTGGTACCTTTTAATGATTTTCACTTTGCCATTCATCGGCTTAACTCCGCTGCTGACAGCTTCGTTCTGGTTGATCAAATTGGCCTCCCCCTTTGAAGTTAAGTCACGCTAACTTTTGGGTTTTCCTGAGCGGGAAACTAATCAGGCCGCCACAGCTTGTCAAGGCCCCTTTCTTGCACTGCTAACACAAAGCAGAATCGACAAAAGATAGAATCCAATAGAGTCCAGTTCGGCCCCAATTTGAGTCCTCCTGAGGCGCTAAAGAAAGCTGTGGGAAGACCGTCCTATTCTTACCTATTTCTAGTATTTTCAATGGTTTATATATACGATTACCGATCTTGGTCCTGTCTGTCTGCCGGGTATTTCGCCCCATTTCTCCCCACTTTGAAGCGAGCTAACGAATTCTTTCAACGACCATCAAAAAAATTCCATCATTTTTTGGTCCTGACCCTTTCAAGCTTGTCTCGAGCCGCGCCGATGAGCCTCTAAAGGGAGGGCCTTCAATGTCCCGGCGTCCCGTATTTTGGTTGGCTATTGCGCTAATTCATTCAGCCTGTGCCCACGGTCCGAGGTCCTCAGAGACTCGCTACGTAGACGGCTCCTATGAAGACCGAAACCGAGCACCAGCCTCCCAGCAGCCCCCCCTCAATGCCGCGGACCTGGATGATCGGGTGGACCCCGTTTCAATCCGCGCCAAAGCCGATTACAACTTCGCTCTGGGTGAGGCCTATAGCTTTGACGGACAACATCAGCTGGCGATTGAAGCATTTCGCGCCACCCTGATCTACGACCCTCAGGCGGCGCGGGTGCACCTTCGGCTGGCGGCTGAATACGTAAAGATGGGTTTGATGACTGAGGCCATTGAAAGCGCCGCACGCGCGGTGCAGCTCGACCCCAAATCCGTAGATGCGCATCTCTTGCTGGCGGGCATTGAGTCAACCTTGCGGGACTACGACAAGGCCCTGAAGGAATACGAAAAGGTCTTAGCCCTCGATCCTGAAAATACCGACGCCCCAATGTACATGGGGGCCGTTTACGCTGAAAAAAAGGACTATGCCAAAGCGACAAAGTACTTTGAAGGGCTGGCCAGGAACGAGGATTATCCAACTCCCCATTTGGCATGGTATTACATCGGACGGATGCACGCCGACCAGGAGGAGAAGGCCCACTACCGGGCGGCCGAAAAAGCCTTCAAGAAAGCGATTGCCCTGAAGCCCGATCATATCGACTCGGTCATCTCGCTGGGCCAGATGTACGCAAAACTCGGCAAGCCGTTATTGGCGATCGAACTCTACAAGCGTTCTCAAATTGAACATGGACCCAGTGACCGGCTGGCCGATGTTTTGGGCCAATATTACCTCGAAAAAGAGCAATACGCGGCGGCGCTTGAGCAGTTTGAAATCCTCGAGAAGTCCACCGACGACGTCTTAGGTGTGAAGGTCCGCATCGCGCTGATTCTCATCGAACTCAAACGATACCCGCAAGCGGCGGACAAGCTCTTTGATGTCCTTCGACAAGTCCCTGACTCAGACAAGATTCGTTTCTATCTTGCGGCTGTCTATGAAGAAATGGGCGAGACGGCCAAGGCGATTGATCACTTCGAGAAAGTCCCCCCCACTTCGAGTTTCTTTTCGGAATCCGTGGCGCACGCGGCCTACCTCCTGAAAAACAAGAAGAGCCTGGGCGAGGCCTCCAATCTGGTGGATGAAGCCATCAAGCAACGACCGGAAATTCCGCAATTTTACAGTATCGCCGGCGGCCTGTGGGACGAACAAGGAGACCTTGCCAAGGCAAAATCCTATGTTCACAAGGGCCTCGAAAAGTTTCCAGAGAACGTGCAGCTTAATTTCTTTCTCGGCACTCTCTGGGATCGCGAGGGAGACAAGGGTCAGGTCATCAACCAAATGAAGAAAGTCCTCGAGATGGACCCCAATCATGTCCAAGGACTCAACTATCTTGCTTTCACCTACGCTGAAATGGCGACCCACCTGGAGGACGCCGAACGTCTCGCCAAACGGGCTCTCGAAATTGAACCCAAAGATGGATTTATTCTCGACACCTACGGGTGGGTTTTATTTCAATCGGGCCGGACGCAGGATTCAATTCGTTATCTGGAACGGGCTCTGCAAACGCAACCCCAGGAAAGCGTCATTGCCGAGCACCTTGGCGACGCCTATTCGCGTTTGCAGCTTACTGAAAAAGCCCGAGCCATGTATCAACGCGCGCTGGAAAAATCCTCTGAAGATAAAAAGAAATCCAGCGAGCTGATGCACAAGCTTTCATCGCTGGCGACTCAGTACAAGGCCGGTGGTGATAACAACCGACAACCGGCGTCGTCCCCCGCCGAAATGTTGCCGGCTCGTAGCTCTACTGAGAACGCTCACTAGCGGATATGCCGTTTTAGATATAACCGCCTGAAAATACTATTTTTTCTGTTCTGCAAGGACCGTTTAAGGCTATTCAGGCGGACGATTGCCTCCTTCGTGTTGGTTGACTAAGATGGCTAAGTTTGGCATCTTGAACAGAAGGAGGTATCCGTGGCGTTAAAATATTCGGTTTGGGAGGCTAAAACCAAACTTAGCGAGATTCTCCGCCAAGTTAAAGCCGGAAAGACCGTTACGATTAACCAGCGGGGCGTACCGGTAGCTCAGGTTGTTCCCTTCAAGAGCGAAGAAGGGACTTCACTTGCGCAGCGCTTGGATGCTTTAAGAAACCAAGGTCTTATCCGCGAAGGACGCCAACCGCTTTCAGCAGCAAAGCTCACCCCAAAGAATGGTGCTCTGGCGCGTTTTCTTGAGAACCGCTAAGTCATGAAAGTGGCGTATATCGATTCATCCGTCGTTGTCGGCCTTATGTTCAGTGAAATTGAAACTCAGAGCCTTGAAAAACGACTTATGAAATTTGACGAGTTGATCAGCTCGAATCTTCTTGAAGCTGAAGTCATGTCGGCCGCCGTTCGAGAGGGCGTGCCACTAGAGCATGCAGTTAAGCTCATCAAATCTGTATCACTCTATTATGCAAGCTCAGATCTGATTGAAGAACTCCGGAGGGTGTTCAAAATTGACTATATACGGGGAGCTGATGCTTATCATTTGGCTTGCGCGCTCGCACTCGATCCCACCGCGGAAGAGTTGTATTTTTCTTCCACCGACAAAAAACAAATGGCAATTGCAAGCTCGCTGGGGTTCAAACCGGTTTAGGTGGGAATGATCAGGTGTGGTTACCAAATCGAATTCCGAAGAACTGATGGTTCTCAATCTCGATTGGGTGCGCATTGCCGACCCGAAAAAGTAAAAACTGCGGGGTTGTTTCTTGCTATGAGCTTTGAGATGATTTTTCCATGAAAAAAAAGAATGCACTTCGCCTTCGATCCGTCGGGATGAGTTCACTCTTGTTTGCCGCGCTTTTGTCGCTGGTATTCTTTGCCGCCTGTTCAACGGCGCCGAAAACCAATCCTTCCACCGCCACGGCCAATGCGGGCGGGCCAGTGACCGCATGGGAAGCCAAGGCTCAAATCGTAAATCGCGAAAGCCAACGCTCAAGAAACATGGCCATCGATTTTGTGGCCGTCGATCACAGCCAGCTGCGCATCGACGTCATGGGAACTTTTGGCACTCCGGTGGCCGCCGCCGTCTTGCGGGGGGAGAAGCTCACCTACCTTCTGCCGCGCCAGAAGAGATTTTACCAAGGACCGGCGCTCAGTTCGTCACTCAAACCGTTGATCGGTTTCGATTTGGAACCGCGTGAAATATTTTCCATTTTGTACGGCGAAGCGCTGCAAGGCTCAGACTGGACGTGTCACCGCGAGCTGAGTTCGTCGCTTTGCACGAATGCTCAAAAAGCAGTGTCGATTCAGTCGGCGGCGCAGGTTGGACAACGACGAAAGGTGCAAATCACCGGCACAAAACTTAGCCTTCAGCTCGACCTTGAGAGAATACCTCCGAAAGACTTTAACCCGACCAAAGCCTTCTCGCTCAATATTCCTGCCGATTATAGCTTGATCAAAAGTCAGACCGCGACAAAGTAAGGCGCAGTTCCAAGTCGGCCCGATTGTCTCATCTTGAGTCACTTAGACAAACGGCCGTCGATCCAATGACTCATTTTGGAAAAGAGAGCAGCGGGAATAACTTTTGGTTATGAGGACTTGAATTTCCCTCATTTTCTGATGTTCTGTTTTCCCTCTCGACGGGAATTGCGTCATAATAAACATCAGGCTTTCACCAGGAGGAACCGATGGCCAAAGTCGATTTTCAATCGCTGGTTCGTAATTGGGAAACTCAGCATGGTATTTTTCATGCCAACTGGAGCGGAACGTTCCAGGAGTATCTCGATTTGGTAAAAGCCAACCCGCGTATCACGCGCAATTCATTTCAGCGCATGTATGACATGATCATTGAATCCGGCACGGAAGAGTACGTTGATTTCAAGAAACCCGTCATCCGCTTCAAATTCTTCGATGACGTCCGCAACAACGGCAAGGACGCCGTATTCGGCCTGGATGTGGCCCTAATGAAACTGGTCAACGTTCTCAAAGCCGCCTCGCTGGGATACGGCACCGAAAAGAGGGTGATCCTTTTGCACGGCCCGGTGGGGTCCGCCAAATCGACAATTTGCCGACTCCTGAAAAAAGGACTTGAGGAATATTCAAAATCCGAGAAGGGCGCGATTTACACTTTTGAGTGGGTCGACGACCGCGGTGAACTTGCCGGGCTCCTCGGTAAGGAATCAAAACTTTTTCCGAGCCCCATGCATGAAGAACCTCTTTTGCTGATCCCGGAGGAAATGCGTACCCGCGTAATGGAAGAAATCAACCGCAGCCAGGAAGGCAGCTACCGCATCAACATCGAAGGCGAGTTGAGCCCGCCCAGCCGATTTATCTTTCGCGCCTTGATGGACAAGTACGGCGGCGATTTGGTCCGCGTGCTTTCCCATGTGAAAGTGAAGAGACTGGTGCTTTCCGAAGCCGACCGGATCGGCGTGGGCACCTTTCAGCCCAAAGATGAAAAGAACCAAGACTCCACCGAACTGACGGGCGATATTAACTACCGCAAAATCGCCGAGTATGGTTCGGATTCTGATCCGCGAGCCTTCAATTTCGACGGTGAATTCAATGTCGCCAATCGCGGCATGATTGAATTCGTCGAAGTGCTGAAACTCGACGTGGCCTTTCTCTATGACCTGCTCGGGGCTTCGCAGGAACACAGGGTTAAACCCAAAAAGTTCGCGCAAACTTATATCGATGAGGTGATCATCGGGCATACGAACGAGCCGGAGTACCGGCGGTTGCAAGACAATGAGTTCATGGAGGCTCTGCGGGACCGCACCGTCAAGATCGACATTCCTTACATCACGAAGTGGAAGGACGAGATCAACATTTACAAGAAGGATTTCAATTCAAAACGCATCCGCGGCATCAGCATCGCTCCGCATACGATTGAAATGGCGGCCATGTGGGCTGTCATGACTCGCCTTGAAAAGCCTAAAAAGGCCAACCTCACGCGGTTGCAAAAGCTCAAACTATACAACGGCAAGACTTTGCCCAACTTCACCGAGGACAATGTCCGCGAGTTGAGAAAAGAAACGACCCGGGAAGGCCTGGAGGGGATTTCTCCCCGTTACATTCAGGATAAGATCTCCAACGCCATCGTCACGGCCCAACAAAACAATCGCGGCTCGGTGAACCCCTTCATGGTGATGAACGAGCTGGATTCGGGGCTCAAGAACCACTCGCTGATCGCCAACGAGGAACTCAAGGGAGAATATCGTGAGCTTTTGGGCGTCGTTCGCCAGGAGTACGAAGAAATCATCAAGGGCGAAGTCCAGAGGGCCATCAGCGCTGACGAAAGCGCTCTACAGCGCCTCTGCGCCAACTACGTGGACAACGTCAAAGCCTTCACGCAAAAAGAGCGCGTTCGCAACGCCTTCACCGGCCAGGACGAGGAGCCCGATGAACGTCTGATGCGCTCGATTGAGGAGAAGATTGAGATTCCGGAATCGCGCAAGGATGACTTCCGGCGCGAGATCATGAATTACATCGGGGCGCTGGCCTTGGAAGGGAAAAAGTTCAACTACAAGATGAACGAGCGCCTCAATAAGGCTTTGGAGCTGAAACTTTTTGAAGATCAGAAAGACAGCATCAAACTCACGTCGCTCGTGAGCTCCGTCGTTGACAAGGACACGCAAGAGAAGATCGACATCGTCAAGACCCGCTTGATTAAGGATTTTGGTTACGACGAGATCTCCGCCACCGATGTGCTCCATTACGTCGCCAGCATTTATGCGCGCGGAGATGTCAAGAACAAGTAGGTCGCCAAAAGTATGTAGGTGATGATGCCCATCAAAGAAGATCAAGGCCGATTTCGCGCGATCATCAAAGGGCGGATCAAGGAAAACTTCCGCAAATATGTCTCGCAAGGAGAGATGATCGGCAAGCGGGAAAATGAATTCGTTAAAATCCCGATCCCACAGATCGACATTCCTAATTTTCGCTACGGCCCCAAACAAAAAGGCGGCGTCGGCCAAGGCGAAGGAAAGCCAGGGGATTCGGTGGGCGATCCCGGCGACGGCCAGGGACAAGCCGGCGACCAATCTGGCGAGCACATGCTGGAAGCGGAGCTGACCATTGATGAGTTGGCGGAAATTCTCGGTGAAGCGCTGGAACTTCCCCGCATCGAACCCAAGGGAACCAAGAACGTCGAAACCACGAAGAACAAATACTCGGGGCTCTCACCGGTGGGACCTGAGGGGCTACGCCATTTCCGCTCGTCTTACAAACGTGCCTTGAAGCGATACATCACTTCGGGAATGTACGACCCCGAGGATCCTATCGTTGTACCGATTCGGCGGGACTTTCAATACCGGACTTTCAAGACGGTGAGCAAGCCCATGACCAGGGCCGTGATCATTTACATGATGGACGTTTCCGGCTCCATGGGCGATGAGCAAAAGGAAATCGTCCGGTTGGAGAGCTTTTGGATCAATGCCTGGCTCAAGAAACACTACAAGGGGCTTGAGTCGCGTTTTATTATTCATGACGCCGCCGCCAAGGAAGTGGACGAAGACACGTTCTTTCGCACCAGTGAATCGGGCGGAACATTGATCAGCTCGGCCTACAAACTCGCCCAGGAAATGATTGAAAAGGAATACCCGCCGGCCGAGTGGAATATTTATCCTTTTCATTTTTCCGACGGCGACAATTGGAGCGGCGAGGACACGCGCCTTTGTATTCGCATCATCCGTGATTTCTTTCTGCAGAATTGCAATGTGTTTTGCTACGGCCAAGTTGAAAGCAAATACGGGAGCGGTCAGTTCCTTAAGGATCTGCAGAAAGATTTTCCCAACGACGAACGCATCATTCTCAGTCAGATTGAAAACCGCGACAAGATTTTGGATTCAATCAAAGCTTTTCTCGGCAAGGGGAAATAAGCATGCCAAATTTGACGCCGGAGCTGGAGGCGGAACGAGTCAGAATACAAGGCTACGCCAAAGGGGCGGGACTTGATTGTTTCGAGACCATTTTTGAAATGGTCTCCTACGATCAGATCAACCAGTTCGCGGCCTATGGGGGTTTTCCTGTCCGCTACCCCCACTGGCGCTTTGGCATGGAGTACGAGCACCTCTCCAAGTCCTATGAGTACGGCCTTTCTAAAATTTACGAAATGGTTATCAACAATGACCCTTGTTACGCCTATCTGATGGAAGGCAACCTGATGATGGACCAGAAGCTCGTGATGGCCCACGTCTTTGGCCACTGCGATTTCTTTAAGAACAACGTTTGGTTCGCCAAAACAAACCGCAAAATGATGGACGCCATGGCCAACCATGCGACACGCATCCGGCGCTACATGGACCGTTACGGCGTGGATATCGTGGAAGATTTCATCGACAAATGTCTAAGCCTGGAAAACCTGATTGATCGTTACGCGCCTTACAACGAAAATCCGCAGGGGGGCCGCGGCTCCACCAGTTCCGAATCTTCGGATAAGCCCTTCCTTCTCAGGTATGAGAAGGAATACATGCGCAATTACATCAACCCACCGGAATTTGTCGCCGAGCAAAAGCGAAAGCTCGCCGAGTCGGCGGCGCGAGACCAGAAATTTCCGCCCCGGCCCGAGCGTGACGTCTTGAAGTTTTTGATGAGTTTCGCTCCCTTGCAGGAGTGGCAGCAGGATGTTCTTTCCATCATCCGCGACGAGGCCTACTACTTCGCGCCGCAAGGAATGACCAAAACAATGAATGAGGGCTGGGCCAGCTACTGGCACACGACCCTGATGACAACCAAGATTCTCAATGACTCTGAAGTCATCGATTACGCCGATCACCACAGCGGAACTGTGGCCATGCATCCGCAGAGCTACAATCCCTACAAAGTGGGAATCGAATTGTTTCGCGACATTGAAATGCGCTGGAACAAAGGCCAATTCGGTCGCGAGTGGGAAGAATGTGACGACGTCAACGAGCGGCGGGTTTGGGACAAGAAGCTGATGTTGGGGAAAGAGAAGATTTTCGAGGTCCGCAAGATCTACAACGATGTCACTTTCGTCGATGAGTTCTTTACCGAGGATTTCTGCATTCGCAACAAGCTCTTCGTTTACAAGTTTAATAAGAAAACCCAGCAATTTGAAATCGACACCCGCGATTTCAAAGCCATTAAAGCCAAGCTGCTCTTTCATATGACCAATTTTGGCCAGCCGATTATTCGTGTCGAGGACGCCAATTTCGAGAATCGCGGCGAGATGCTATTATCCCATATGTGGGAAGGGATTGATTTGCAGCCTGACTTTATGAATGAGACTCTGAAAAACGTGTATGCTCTTTGGACCCGGCCGGTGAACCTGACCACGGTGATGGACAAGGAAGGTCAGCTGGTTCGTTATGACGGGCAGGAGGTCAAGATGATCAAGATCGGACCCGAGACCCACTTGCCGGCAGGCGAGGGTGATGACGGCGGCGATTCGGGAAATTAGCCTTAAAACACAGACATTCTCAGTTAACCTTGCCGTGAAAAATTTCTAAGTTTGGATAGACGGTTTTTGCAAAAATGGTTTTTTGCAAATTTATGAAATCATTTTGAATTCATTTAAATTCATTTGAATTCATTTGAATTCATTAAATTCAGCTTCAAGCAGGCACGCATCTTCCAATGATGCCTACGGGGCAGATCCGACTTCCGCCTATTTGAACGTATTCGAAAGAGACGAACTGCTCGCTGAAATCAAGCAAAATAACAGGGCTCGTGAAAACCCTCGTGAAAGAGCTTTTTCCAACGAGGAAAGAATCACTCGACGGATGCTCCCTTTAGTCGGAAGGAAGCCCCCGGTGAACCGTTTGAAGGGGAAGTCGTTGTATTGGCTGTTAGATACCCGGTACAAAGTTATGGCGGTCAACTTCTGTTCCCTCATCTCGTTCTCACCAAAAACGGAATGGCTCATTTCATTCGGTTCCCCAAGATTTCCGTTCCTCGCAAGTCGAGATGATCGCGGAACCCAGAAAAGATTCAGTGGCTTGGGGACCACGACTTTTCAAAATAGAGCCGGCTCCCCATGGTCAGATTCGAGTCTCACCATGGTCCCACTCGGAAGCAGCGTAAGGACGTGTCCCACCATTTCAGGCCCGATCGTCACGGGGTTAATCACTACATCTTCGATGGCAACCCGATCAGTGAACCTTGCTTGGCCCGAATTAGACTGATGAAATAAAATCCTTCCGGTTCTGGATTCGAATTCGAGTGTGAATAAAGTAATCCACTTCTGGGTTACTAAGATAATTGTGGGCTCCCAGGTGAATTCCCGCTTTGATCCCCAGACCATCATGTTCCCAGATTTCTCGAGCTGAAATTTACTGGCAAAAACTCTCCTATCCGAACCTGAAAATCTTTTCACCTCGGAAACAACTCCCGATCCGTAAAATCCATCGGACGACCCCTTGAGAATCTTGTAAATGACTGCCTCATCTTCAGTTTGAACAATGGCCAGCATGAAGGATACTTTGTCGCCATCGTGAGAATCAAATCTAGCCTCAAATGTACTGACTCTCAGTACATTTGATCTATAAGCTTCGTCTAAAATTGTGCTCCCATTGAACTTGAGAACAACCTTTTCTCTTCGCTTCTTAACTTCAAGTTTCTGCTCCGAGGATGGGTTAGAAGAAACATTTTTCGAATCTGTATACCATACTTTGCTCAAGCCGCTCACGTCCTCAGGAAGATGCATCCATGCGCAGTTCAGAATTCCTCTCGAAGGGTTGAAATCAAAGGTGCGGATACTCTCCACGCCGGTGGACATGCCGGCTCTGGCGATAACCTCCACGCCCATGAGAGCTAAGAGCAAGAGTCCGGCCAAGGAACCTTTTAGACTCCACCAAGGGAAAAATGTTCTCAGCCTCTCGTAGAAGCTCACGTGAAGTCGCATGCGCTTATGAAACTTTGCTAGCTCGTGGTACATTACTGCCCTCCATAAATAAAGATCAACAATCAAACATTCGTCGCAGAGAAAAGTGATATAACGATGGGACACCCACTCCATCACTTCTTCGGATCTTCAAAATTCGTAGATTCGGCGAGTTGCGAAACCTACCAGTCTTTCGCCAAAATTAACATTCGAAGTGCGAACTTTGTAAAAGAGCCAAGCGCTGTTTTTGCAGAAAGAATGACAGGTCTAAATTAATCTTATCGACAGACCTCTATTTACCGCGCGAGCTCGCCAGATCACCTGCTTTGTGTCTTTTGCTCTCGCCGCCCTCTAAAAAACTCAGTCAGCAGGCGGGCGCTCTCTGAAGCCAGGACTCCCCCCTTCACTTCGCAGCGGTGATTGAGCCGCCGATCACCGAGCACGGAATACAGCGTCTCCACCGCCCCAGCCTTGGGGTCTGTCGCGCCAAAGACCACGCGGTCGATTCGCGCTTGCAAGATGGCCCCCGCGCACATCAGACAGGGCTCCAAAGTCACATACAGCGTTGAGCCAGTGAGGCGCCACTTTTTCATCTTTTGACTGGCGCGGTGGATGGCCAGGCACTCCGCATGGGCCAAACCTGAGCAAAGAGTCTCCTTTTGGTTTCTCGCCCGCGCGATCGCTCGATCGTCGACCACCAAGATCGCTCCTACCGGGACCTCGCCAGCTTGCCCGGCCCGCTGAGCCAGCCGCAAAGCCCGCTGCATCCAAAATTCGTCAATATCCATCGTTTTCGACATGGTTCCCCACTCGTACATAGTCACGGACACGGGGGCAACAAAATTGTTGCTCAGCATTATACACCACCGGCGTCGGCGGAGGTGCTGAAGGCACCGGGTTCTGCGTTTGAATTCCAGATCCAACACCTTGCAATTGAACAACAATCTTTGTTATAGGAGATAGTTTCCTCAAAGCTCGGAAGGAAGGTGATAAGAATGGCATTGGTACGTGTGAAGGAAGGTGAAAGCTTCGAATCAGCTTTCCGCCGCTTCAAAAAATCCTGTGAAAAAGCGGGAATTCTTTCCGAAGTGAAAAAGCGAGAACACTTTGAAAAAGCCAGCGTTCGTTTAAAGAAGAAGTCCCTTTCAGCCCGCAAAAGAGCCCTGAAAAAGCAACGTCGCGGTTGGGGTGACTGAAGGGATTGAGGTGACTGAATAGACTGGCGGCCTTTCTAAAGACCCGGAGGTTTCCATGGAAATTCGAGAGAAAATATTAGCGGACATGAAAGTCGCTATGCGAGAAAAGGATCAGGTTCGGCTGGATACCATTCGCTTTTTGCAGGCCGCCATAAAATACCGGGAAATCGAGTGCCGACCGAACCCCATGACGGTTGAAGATGTAATGAGCGTGATCAAGAAGCTGGTCAAGCAACGCAAGGAATCCATCGAGCAGTTCCAGGCCGCCCAACGCCAGGACCTGGTGGACAAGGAAAATACCGAGGTGAAAATTCTGGAATCTTACCTGCCGGCCCAAATGAGCCGTGAGCAAGTCGACGCCCTGGTCGACCAAGTGGTTGCTGAAGTGAAGGCGACCTCCATCAAAGATATGGGAGCCGTTATGAAAGCGGCAATTGCCAAAAGTCAAGGGATGGCGGACAATAAGATGCTTAGCGAGGTCATAAAGACCAAGCTGAAATAGCTGCTCTGCGGAGGTGACGCCCGTGGCGGCCACGCCGCCCACGCTAAAGGCAGCGACTTAGGTGCTCACCCACGCATGCGAAACCAGAGCCGCCTCGGGCGGCGACCGAGACCAGAGCCGCCTTGGGCGGCGACCGAAATTATATGCGATATTTATATGAGATATTCAGAAGAGTTCGTGCAACGGGTTCTCGAGGCGAATAACCTGCAGGACCTGATCTCAGAAGTGACCCGCCTGAAACCAGCTCGCCAAGGTTTTATGGGACGATGTCCTTTTCCGGATCATCCTGAGAAGACACCCTCTTTTTCAGTTTCGGAAAGCAAACAAGTTTACCATTGTTTTGGCTGCGGCAAGAGCGGAAATTTGCTCACCTTCCTGCGCGACTACCACGCCATGGGCTTTCGCCAATCGGTGGAATTTCTCGCTGACCGGGCTCGCATTGAACTTCCCAAATCCGACCCGGAGCAAGCCGCCGTCGAAGATCAGGGCCAGCAACTCAAAAGAAAAATCCTAGCGGCCAATGCCGTGGCCCGCGACTTCTTCGTGACCCAAATGAATGAGCGTTCACGGAGTTATTTACAAGCCCGCGGGCTGACCGAGGCGACCATTGCGACTTTCGGTTTGGGATTCGCGCCGGAGGGCTGGGATGGACTGCACCGGGCCCTCGAGCGCAAGCAGATATCCTTGGCCGTGGCTGAGACGGCAGGACTGCTTCGGCAGCGCCGGGAAGGCACCGGCCACTACGATTTTTTCCGCGACCGCGTGATGTTCCCCATTCGGCGGGTCTCTGGCGAGGTCATTGGCTTTGGCGGCCGGATCCTCGCGACGGGGGAGCCCAAGTATCTCAATTCGCCCGACAGCCCGGTATTTTCCAAAGGCCATACCCTCTACGGCCTGGACCAAACCGCCCGTTTCATCCGGGCCGAGGATCAGGTCATTATCGTGGAGGGCTATATGGACTTGCTCGCGCTTTTTCAGGCGGGATTTAAGAACGTCGTGGCGACTCTCGGGACGGCCCTGACCTTTGAGCATGCTCTGGCGATTGGTCGGATGACGAAAAACGTGATCGTTCTTTTTGACGGCGATCAACCCGGGCAAGAAGCGGCGGAAAAATCGCTTCCTCTGCTGTTAAGTGCGGCGCTGCGCCCGCGGGGACTCGTCCTGCCGGAGAACCTGGATCCCGACGAATATCTGCTTGCAAGGGGCGCGGAAAGCCTGCGGGAAGAAATTCAGCGGGCGCCTGATCTCTTCAATCAAGTTCTTCTGCATTGGACGTTGCAATATCGGGGGACCACGACGGAAAAAGCGGGGCTTATGGAAAAGTGCCAACCGCTCTTTGAAGCAATGAAGGATTCACGCCTGCGGGAACTCTATCTCGCGGATTTCTCCCAAAGGATTCAAGTGAACGCGGCCCAAATTAAAAGATTCTTCGCGGAAACTCGGTCCAGTTCAGGTTCTCACCGACCGACCGAGAGAAAGCAAATTCCGGGCCAAGTTCCGCCGGAGGAGCGAAGCGATGGCGAGGTTCTGGTGAACCTCAAGCAGGCCCCCAAAGCTGAAAGATTGCTACTGTGCTTGGCTTTGCGGAGTCGAGTGCAGTTGGATTTTATTTTGCAGCAGAATCTGTTGGAGCTCTTGTTTCACTCTGGTATCAAGCAAATCTTCCAATGGATTCGAGACACCTATAGACAGGAACCTGAAAAATTTGATAAATTGGCCAGTCTAATCACAACGCGAATCGATGATCCAGGTGTTGTATTCGAATTTGACCCTTCAAACGATGACAATGAGGAGCTGGAAGCTGAAGTACTCAGGGACTGCGTTAGAAGAATCCAGACCGACGCCGCAAAATTCGCGATCGAGAATTTGCGCCAAAATCTTAAAATCAATCCGACCCGAGAGGGAATGGAAAAGTTAGTTCAGTTACAAAAGGATCGCCTGAATGAATATGCAAAAAGATGAAGGACTTCAAGCTCTGACCTTGGCGGAACAAGAAACGCTGACCAAAGATGAAATCCAGCGTTTCATCAAGATCGCCAAGGAAAAAGGAACCCTGACGATCGAGGAAATCAACGAACAATTGCCACCCGAGATCATCTCGCCGGTGGCCTTGGACGCGTTCATGCATGGTCTCGAAGTCAACGGCGTGGTGATTTTGGACCACACAGAAATGGCGAAGTCGGCGGATGAGGAACGCGAGGCTTTTCTCGCGGACCCCGACAAGGAGGACGCGGAGGTCGACGAGGACGAAAAGCTCGACAGCGAAGACCTCAAAGGCAATGATCCGGTCCGGCTTTATCTCCGCAAAATGGGCTCGGTCTCGCTGCTCACCCGCGAGGGTGAAGTGGAGATCGCCCGTCGGATTGAAAAAGGCGAGCGAGAGATCGTTCGCGCCATCCTGATGTCACCGATCGGAACGCTGGAGATCATCAATCTGGGGAAGCGGCTCGATGAAGGCCGCATCAAGGTCAAATCCATTTTCCGTGGCTTGGAAGACGAAGACACTCAGTACGACGAAAAAGAGTACATTGATAAGATTCACCAGCTGATTGGCATTATTCGCGAGTATGAGAAAGTCGCGGCTCCGTTTTTTGAAATCCTTCGCAAGGAAGAGAGCTCGAATCCAAATCGAGACAAGGCGGTGCGCGAACTTTCGGTCCACAACGACGCCTTGATGGCGAACTTTGAGAGCATCAACTTCAACCGCAAAACCATCAATCGCATTGTGATTAAGTTTCGCAACCTGATCAATCGTTTGAACTCACTCAAAAAGCGAGTCCGCGAAGGAACGGAGAGAACCTTCTCCAAGAATGTGGCGGCGATGATGGACAGGCTGAAACTTGCCGAGACCAATGACAAAGAAATGACCCGCTTGAATAAGGAAACGGGCCTCAGCTATAATCGGTTCCGCGCCTACGCCTTTTCCGCCCGTGATGCGGAATACCGGATTTCACGCGTTTTTGAAGAAACGGCGATGAACTACAAATGGATCAGTGATACCTACACCGCCATTTGGAAAGGCGAGCGTGAGGCCGACGCCGCCAAGTCGGAACTGGTCGAGGCGAACCTTCGTCTCGTGGTCTCCATCGCCAAGAAATACACCAACCGGGGACTGCAGTTTTTGGATTTGATTCAAGAAGGCAACATCGGCTTGATGAAAGCGGTGGACAAATTCGAGTACCGCCGGGGATACAAATTTTCGACTTATGCGACCTGGTGGATACGTCAGGCCATCACCAGGGCCATCGCCGACCAAGCGCGCACCATTCGAATACCTGTCCATATGATTGAGACCATCAACAAATTGGCGCGAACTTCGCGCAATTTGATTCAGGAACTGGGTCGCGAACCCACTCCCGAAGAAATCGCCGAACGCATGGATATGCCGGTCGACAAAGTCCGAAAGGTTTTGAAGATCGCAAAAGAACCCATCTCTTTGGAAACTCCGGTGGGCGAGGAGGAAGATTCGCATTTGGGTGATTTTATTGAAGACAAGAAGGTCATCAATCCGGCGGAAGCGATCGTCAATCTGAACTTGGCCGAGCAAACTCGGCGTGTTCTCTCCACCTTGACGGCGCGGGAGGAAAAAGTCTTGCGCATGCGTTTTGGCATCGGTGAGGAGTCGGACCACACGCTCGAAGAGGTGGGGCAAGACTTCAACGTGACGAGGGAGCGAATCCGCCAGATCGAAGCCAAGGCTTTGCGCAAACTTCGGCACCCGTCGCGGTCGAACAAGCTGAAGGCGTTTATCGACAGTTGAGTGACCTTCGATCGACAGGCGCCGGAGGCGCAGCACTTATCCCGACGGGGGGTTAGCTTAGTTGGTTAAAGCGGCCGGCTCATAACCGGCGGATCGGGGGTTCAAGTCCCTCACCCCCTA
>PSRN01000275.1 GCA_003176075.1 Bdellovibrio sp. | reverse complement strand
TCACCTGGGCTTCGTCGAAAACGAAGCCACTCGTGAAAATCCCGCTCCGGTCTCGGCTGCGAATACAGCGACGTCCATTCCGGCGGGGTCAGCCACGGTCGGAGGAGCAGTTCAAACCATCATTCCCGGCCGCAGCAACGACTTGGGTGGCGGGAATCGCGGAGGCAACTCCGACATCGGTGCGATGGGGATATGATTTAGTTCATGCCCGCAGCTGAGTCCAAGGCGAAGAAACTGAAGGTCAAAAAGGTAAAACAGAAGACCTCGGAGCCGGCGACCCAAGGGTCGCAGGCTCAGGAGTCAGCGTCCAAGTCGCCGAAGGCCAAACCAGGCTCAGCATCGCGGGTTACGATGACCGAACTTGTATTGCCGTCCCATACCAACTCCCTCGGATCCGTTTTCGGGGGAGTCATTATGTCCTGGATTGACATTTGCGGAGCGATCGCGGCCCAACGTCACTCCTGTCGCGATGTTGTCACCGCCGCCATTGATGATTTGCATTTTATCGCTCCCGTCTACAAGGGTTGGGTCGTCAATCTCAAAGCCAACGTCAATTTCTGCGCCCGTTCATCCATGGAGGTCGGGGTCCGCGTCGACGCCGAGAACCCCCGCACTGGCGACCTTTTTCACACCGCCAGCGCTTACCTCACCTTTGTGGCCCTCGATACCCTCGGCAAGCCCACTCCTGTTCCGCCCTTGGAACTCATCAACAGCGACGACATCCGCCGGCATAAAGAGGCACAGCTCCGGCGCCAGCTCCGCCTCAAAAGGCGCGGTCCTCACAAGACGTAGTCCACGCAGTCAGTTTGCTGCTGCTCTAATCTTTTGCTGAAAAAGTGTCTCTTCCACGAAGTCGGACTCCGGCGTCGACGCTTCAGTGCGGGAGGTTGCGGGAACCGCGATCTCCTCAGGAGCGTCCTGATCCACGAACACTTGGCGTGTCGGCGTCTCCGGACCATCGAAACCGGCGGCTTCCTTGATTTGGCCGCGCAGACGGGCGTTCTCATCGACCCCCTCCTGAATGATGGCGCCAAATTCCTGGATTTCTTTGGTGAAGAGATTGTCGTTGAAACGATTGTCGGTCAGGAGATTGTCCGCCCGAGCGATGGACGTTCCGCCAAGTACGGTGATCAAAAGAACTGTTTTCATAGGAAGAACTGATTTCATAAGACCCCCACGCATTGCAAAAGTTAATTATTGAGATTGCAATCGGCGGACCGTCTCAAAAGTGAGATAACGGTGAAAGAGAAATCAAAATAGTATGAAGATCTTCGTTGTGACTGAAAGTTCGCCAGTGATTTCTCGGAAAATGGTCGATACGTGGTGCCTTTTGATAATCCAGGGTTTCAGATCGTGGCAAGAAATCTGTTCTAAAGTGAGAATTTGCTATTTTTCTTGCAAGATAAACGTAATGTTCTTCGTGGAATTTAGGGGAAGAAACGAGATCCTTTTTGTTGTACGATGCGCTACGGTGGCGGCTTTCATAGGATTTGAGCGTAACACGGTCCTTTCTTAGGCATCCATGCCGTTGGGGCCGGCCAAGAGGCCCCAATGGCATGGATGCCTAAGCTATTTTCGAAAATCTTATTTTTCTTAAATGGATAAAAATGCAATTTCTTCCCCTCAACTACGCGAAGAGCCAAACTTAAAAGGAGGGGTTGGATGGCTCGGTGTGAAGCCTTTTTTCAATCTTGCTGGAATCAACAAAACGAGTCTCAATATCAGTTTAATTCAATCTAAAATTAAAGCCACAGGGCAAAGAGACCTAAATTGCTGAACTCGGCAATTTTGGCCGACAGTGGCTACGCCTTCGGGCTCACGCCTCGGGTTGGCTAAAAATCCGCAGCGCAAAAAGTCCAAAAAAAATCATCCGGCAAGTGGACTAAGCGGCGCGAACTTGTCCGTGAGGAAATCGGAAAAGTCTCATGATCTCATGATCTGAGCTACTTCAAGCAGTCCATGGTATGACCAGCATTGTTGCAGATGAGTTCATATTCTTCTCCCAGGCCCGGATACGTATGCCGGAAAAATTCTAGCCCGGATACCGCTAGATGGTGAACTCTTTCGAGGTCAGTCCCTTTGGCCATAGCCCGGACCAGAATCCTGTCAACGATCTCGGCGACCTGAGGTATTCTTTCAGGATTGTCTTTCGTGAGTTTTGCGAGCAAGTTTCGCAGGTTGTCGGGAAAATTTGCATCGTCCATCAGGTTCTCGATGGTCGGTGAACCATCCAATTCGCGGAAGAAATGGATCACCGCATTCTCGTGTTTTGAGAGAAGAACGGTATTTACCAAGGCCTGGCGAAACAGGAGTTGTAGTTCCCGTATCTGTGCTTCTTTGTCATCATGGTAGTAGCTTTTCTCTCTAAGCACTGGCGAAAGACCTCGAAGGACATCAATTGCCGCAGACGCGGCATCGTCTTTACCGGTCTCGGCGTCACGACTTTGCAGGTACTTTAGCCCGTTGAGGACGAGCCCCGTAACCTGAAGATATACTCTTTCATTCACTGGGAATCCCCTAACCTCTTCATCCGCTAGGTACCATTGCTCCAATGCGGGATCCCCGATCGCAGCCACCAAGCCGATGTACCTTCTGATTCCAAGGGCGTCGGAGTCGCTGATGCGAGGTTTGGCTGACAGTTCGGTTTCTTGCTCAGTCGGAAAAGGCTGAGTCAGCAAAAACGGCGTTATTTCTATGAGATCTTGCTCGGAGCCGATCGGCTCGCCAGATTTCGACTTCATTGGATTCCCGCGCCTAAATCCGTAGCTTCCACCATTATGTGGCGAAAGGGAGTTAGCAAACGGGGTTCCGACCGACTGCTGTAATCTCAGGAAGTAATCCATCATGGATCCCACTCCCGAGTCTGAAAGACCTAGAGTTCTCATGACAAAAATGGCTTTTCGAAGAAGATCAGCCCTTAGTCCTATTTCGCTGCCTGCCCAGGCCAGAGGTCTTCCCGCATTCGCCTTGGCCTTCACCAGCCGACTCAAGATCGCCACGGCAGTTTGCTCATCCGGAAGTTCCTCCTTTTCGCGTTGCCAGATCGCCAGATGCCACAAATCGTCCCAGAAGTCTTGTACCCTTTTTACGCTGTAATGATCAGCCAAAACATCGAGCGCTTTGGTCCCAGCTTCAGTCCTAGCAAGTGCCCTAAAAAACTTGCTGGCTGCTCCTCGGTCGGGTGAATTGCTGACAATCGCTTTGAAATTAAGAACGAGGTTGATATTCTTGGTGTGATCATATTTCAGACGCTCGCAGTCCCTAGCAAGTCGTTGTTGAACTCGCGGGTTGGCCAGCATTTTTATCACAACGTTCAGTGCGTGGTTCTTATTTCGCAACTGATCGTAGCCCATAAGAAGAGCGAAGGCGAGGTGGCTCTTGCGTTCAACGCTCTCATCCAAATTTAATGGATCCTCCATGACCGCCGGTAGCAGGAGGAAGCGGCCGAGGTTCGTCGCATCGGCTTCACCCATGCGTTCGATATGCTCCGCATGGGTGGCGCCGAGTTCTTCGTAGGATGGTACGGTGTCATCGCTTCCCAGGTGCTGGAATAATTCTTGTAAAATCACTGGCGTATTAGCGTCTACGTCCGCCAGAATTTTTGCACGACTGTTCAAACGACTTTCCTGAGATTCAGCAGATCCGGTACGAGACCTCACCCAATTGATTAGCTGTTGGAAAGATTTGGGAAGAAGAACTCTCCACTGTCCAAGTCTTCTTGTTTGAAATTCGATCGTCGCCGATTGCGCATTCACTTGACTGCAGAAGAGGGGTTGGGAGGCCGTGACTTCGGTCGCTTGTGCCCCAGATGAGGCCAACGAAAATGCAGTCAGACAAATCCAAATGAACAAAGACTTGCTTTTAGGTTTCAAGGCTTGCCTCCCAATTGCTTTGGAATTTTTTTTCCACTTTATCTGGACTTAGCTACATCAAGGCTTAGCGACCCCAAAGTTTGGCTCAAGGCATTACCATCGTGACGAGCGTCTTGGAAGGTCTTCGCGGTCAGTCGGTTGATTTCAGGAAATTTTTCTTTGTTTTTGTTTTTCTTTCAAGGCCCCGTTTGCCAAATTTCGTCTCTCACCAGACGAGTTTTGTCGGTCCTGCCTCCATCGAGTTGTTGGGTAACCATCGGAGACCATTAAAGTCATTCTTATCTCAAGCCCAGCCAGGCCAGAAGTTTCATACATCTTGCAGGCAGTGTGACTGTTTTTCAATGGCACGAAAGTGTCATCCAAGGAATGGCAATGGAAAAGTCCCTTACATTTAAGAGCTGTATTTTGACATTCGCCCTCTCTTTAACCGCCTCAATCCAAGCGTTGGCGGTGAAATCATGCACTGACGTAAATGAATCCGATCCTACAAAAGGTGCGGCACTGAAGAACCACCCTGAACTTTACCCGCTGTTCGATCCCAAAAACAAATTCATGCCTTATGGGTTCGTTCAAAGTCGTCATCGCGTCCATTTAAAGGCAGAGGTACCGTTCACGGGACCCGGTGAAGATATGATTTACGCGCTGGACTATCCGGTGCACGATGCCGAGAATGCACGACGGATTGAGGCAGGTGTGACAATCGCTGGAATGATCAAGGGCTTCTATGTGAAGAAAATTTTGAACCATCCGGCCGATCGCCAATATTCTGCAACCGAGATCTTTTCGGTTGATTGGCTTGGAGGTTCTGATTTTAGAATTCGATCAACCGAATCTACCTTGTACACGCGAGGGGCCGATGACGGAGTCGACGTAAGAACAGCCACTGGAAGCGGCCCGAGTATTTCTATGTATTATGAGGCTGGTGGAATTAAGAAATACGAATTCTTACGATTGCCGAGTGATGCGCCACGCGGTTGGCCGGTAAGAACGCAATGGATATCCAACAAAGATACGCCCCCGACTCTCGTCATTACGTATGACGACGGTCAAATCTACGGCGTAAACCTGAAAGATATGAACAACCCAAAGCCCGCGAATCTGAATTCAATCGACCTCGCCGAAATGCCTGCGATTGGAATTCAACCTCGCGGCTCACTTCACCAGGTAATCGCGCCATCGATTCATCAATGAGGGGGTCATTTGGGCGTAACAGACTACCCCCTCGCTGCCGGCCTCGCGCCGGACAATCTTGCTCTCGCGGCTCAGGTCAAAGATCCGGTACTCCTCGCGGTGGGGAAAGTAGAGCTCCACATCCTGTTGAAGATCACCGATCACTTCGGCCATCAGCTTTTTCAAACCCTCAATCCCCTGACCGCTGAGGGCCGAGACAAAAACCCGCGGCGCGAAGCCGTGGACCTGAAATTGCCGCTCCATGGGGGCGGCGTCCACCTTGTTGAAAACATAGATCATCTTCTTATGCTGCCAGCCGAATTCCTCGATCAGTTCATCCACCACTTCAACTTGTCGTTTCATATTGGGCGAGGACAAATCAACCACGTGGAGAAGCACGTCGGCCTCGGCCGATTCCTCCAAGGTGGCCTTAAAGGCATCAATCAGCTGGGCCGGAAGTTTTCTGATAAATCCCACCGTGTCCGTGACCACCGCCGGCGGACCATCGGGAAGAAAAACTTTTCTCGTGGTCGGATCGAGGGTGGCGAAGACCTGGTTCTTCGTCAAAACTTGCGCCCCGGTGAGGCGGTTCAGCAGAGAGCTTTTGCCGGAGTTGGTGTAACCAATCAGCGCGAAAGAAGGAACCTCGTGGCGTCTCCGGCTCTGACGGTGCTGGGCCCGATTCTTACGGACCGACTCCAGCTTGCGGCGGATTTGATTCACTCTTTCGCGAATGCGGCGTCGATCGCTTTCAAGAGCGGATTCGCCGGGACCCCGCGTGCCGATACCGCCTCCGAGCCGCGACAGAGATCCCATCCAGGCGTCCACCATGCGGGGAAGTTGATCGAGCATCTGTGCGAGCTCCACTTGCAGCTTGCCTTCGAAAGTTTGCGCGCGCAGGGCGAAAATATCCAGAATGAGTTGATTGCGGTCAAACACCCGGCAGCCGATCGCCGATTCCAGGTTGCGCGTTTGCACGCCTGAAAGCTGATGATCCACCACCACCAGTTGGGCTTGCGTGGACTGCACCATTTCTTTGAGCTCCTCGACTTTTCCTGATCCAATCAGGGTGGCGGGATTCCAAGATTGCAGAATCTGCAACACGCTGCCGATGACTTCACCGCCGGCGGCGTTGACGAGCTCTTGCAGCTCGAACAAATTCTCTTTCACTTCCACGGTGGGTTCACTCTTAAGGCCCACGCCGACAACAATGGCACGATCAGACGACTTGATTTGCGCCTTGTTCAACTCAAGGACCTCCTTTGACGTCTTTCTTTGAGATATTGCGATTCAAGAGCTGTCAGAACGACGGAATTTATTATGGAATCTACTGTCGTTGTGCGCTGGACAACGTTGGCCGATCTTCTTATTCCCATCAAAAAGGGACCTATAACTTCTCCTTTTCCCAGCTGTTGGAGGAGCTTATAGGCAATATTGCTCGATTCCAAGTTCGGGAATACTAAAATATTAGCACCGTCTTTCAATTCACAAAAGGGGAAAATGCGGCGAATGATCTCAGGGTTCACCGCTGTGTCAGCTTGAATATCTCCGTCCACTTTTAGGTCGGGGCGTTCCTGCTTGACCAGCTCAGCGGCTTTTTTCATTTTCGCCGGCGTTCCAGGCTGGCCGGTAAAATTACTGAAACTGAGCATGGCGATGGCTGGCTTTTGGTCGAAGTACTCCATCACGCGCGCCGCCTGCAAGGCGATGTGAGCCAGTTGCTCGGCGGTTGGATTGAAATTGACGGTGGTGTCGGCCAGCAGCAGGAACCGGTCCTCCAGCAGCATGAAATTAAGACCTGAGGCCACGCCTTCCCGGGACGTGCCGATCACCTGCAAAATGGCGCGGACCGCGTCGCCGTATTTTTGGCTGGCGCCGTTGACCAAGGCGTCGGCCTCACCCCGTTCAACCATTTGGGCGGCATAGTAATTGGGGTCCGACATGAGTCTTTCCGCCTCGGCCAAATGAATGCCTTTTCTTTGCCGCTTCAGATAAAGATCGAGAACGTACTCTTGAAAATGCGGCGACTGGGGCGGGTAAACGATGGGAATTTCGTGCAAGTTGCGAAGCTCGAGCTTTTGAATTTTTTCGCGCACCCGCTCGGGGTAGCCGAGAAGAATCGGCTGGCAAATTTTTTCCTCCACCAGGCTGGAGACGGCCCGCAGGATCTTGGTACTGCCCCCTTCGGGAAAGACAATGCGCGGAACTTCGCCGCTCCAAAGTCGAACGGCGTTGGCTTTGACCTTTTGCATGGCGGAGCGGACAAAAATCCGCGAGGGGCCTTGGAAACGTTCGAGGCTGTTGCGGTAGGCCTGGAAGTCCTCAATTTTTCGCTGGGCCACCCCTGACTCGATGGCGGCTTTGGCCACCGCCGGAGCCACCCAAAGAAGGACGCGCGGATCAAAAGGCTTGGGGATCAGGTACTCGGGTCCGTAATGAAAGGCCTTGTCGCCATAACGGATCGAAACGTTTTCAGGAACCTCTTCGCGCGCCAGCCGGGCCAGCGCTTCCACCGCCGCGAGTTTCATGCTTTCGTTGATTTGCGTCGCTTGCGTGTCCAGGGCACCACGAAAAATCGAAGGAAAGCCCAGCACATTGTTCACTTGGTTGGCAAAGTCACTTCGGCCCGTGGCGGTGATCGCATCGGGACGGGCCTGGCGAGCCAGCGTCGGGTCAATTTCCGGATCGGGATTGGCCATGGCGAAAATAATCGGGTTCTTGGCCATGGGAAGGAGCATCTCGGGGGTCACGGCGCCCGCCACGCTCAATCCCACAAAGACATCGGCCCCTTTGAGCGCTTGGCTTAAGTTTCTCGCTTCGGTGGCGTTGGCGAATTGTTCCTTGTACTTGTTCATGCCGTCCTTGCGGCCCTTGTAAATGACCCCTTGGCTGTCACACATGATCAGATTCTCGCGGCGCACGCCGAGGGAAATAAAAATGTTCGAGCAGGCCACCGCCGAAGCGCCGGCGCCATTGACGACGACGCGGATATTTTCCATTTTGCGATGGGTGACATGGCAGGCGTTGATCAGCGCCGCGCCCGAGACAATGGCCGTGCCGTGCTGATCATCATGAAACACGGGAATGCGCATTTCTTTTTTAAGCTGCTCTTCGATTTCAAAGCACTCGGGGGCCTTGATGTCCTCCAAATTGATGCCGCCAAAGGTGGGCTCAAGGGCTTTGACGGCGGCCACGGTGCTGGCCACGTCCATGGTGTTGAGTTCGATATCAAAAACATCAATGCCGGCAAATTGCTTAAAAAGAATGCCTTTGCCTTCCATCACCGGCTTGGACGCCAACGGGCCGATATTGCCAAGACCGAGGACGGCCGTGCCGTTGGAGATGACGGCCACCAGGTTGCCTTTGGCGGTGTAGTTAAAGACTTTGCGCGGGTCCTTGGCGATGATCTTGCAGGGGGCGGCCACTCCTGGCGAGTAGGCGAGGCTCAAAGCCCTTTCCGTGTTCGTTGGCTTGCTCGCGATGACTTCGATTTTTCCTGGTTTGCCATTTTCGTGAAAGGCGAGGGCCTGTTGGTCCAATGACTCCGAACTTTTTTCGTCCATAATTTTCTCCCGCGGGGTTAGGCGTATCCTAGAGTTTTTCATCAAGACCCAGCTCTCGTCAAAGCATACCCGTGGCGACTCCGTCGCCCACGAATATACCCGTGCCGGCGTTGCCGCCCACGCATATACCCGTGACGACTTCGTTGCCCCCGCTTGGACGCTGGTTATTTACCGCGTCACCGGGTGAGGCGAATTCTTCGATCTTTTTCATCGAAAGTTTTGGCATTAAGAAAAAAACAGCTACACTGATTGCGAAGTTTTCGAAGGAGGAGTTATGCGAGAGGTTGTCATCGTCGACGGGCTCAGAACCCCTTTTGCCAAGTCCGGCACGAAGCTGGCCAAGGTGCATCCGGCGGAGCTGGGTCGCGTGGCTCTGAGCGAACTGTTCGAACGCACCAACTTGGATGCGAACATTGTCGATGAGGTGATTATCGGCAACACCGGCAATCCGCCCGATTCGGTCAATATTTCGCGGGTGGTGGCGTTGAACGCCGGCGTTCCCCTGAAGACTTCGGCCTACACGGTTCATCGCAATTGCGCTTCGGCCTTGGAGGCGATCTCCAATGGCTTTGAGAAAATTCGTTCAGGCACCATGGATGTGGTGGTCGCCGGCGGCACTGAGAATATGTCGCAATTGCCGATTCTTCCACCCCTGGTCTTTCAGGATCTGTATGGGCAGCTGTTCACGGCCAGAGGGCCCTCGCAGGCCCTGCCCTTGTTGTTTAAACTTTTCAAATTCGACCTTCGGCAAATTCAAGCTTTGTTGAAAGCCGACCAAAGGAGTGAGTACTTTCCGGTCATTTCCGTCCTCAAAGGACTCACCGATCCCTTTGTCGGCATCAACATGGGACAAACGGCGGAAATCCTTGCCAAGGAATTCGCGATTTCGCGGCAAGAGCAAGACGCCTACGCGCTTCGCTCGCACCAACTGGCGGTGAAGGCGACCAAGGAAGGGAGATTGCAGCAAGAGATGACGGCCTTGCCCATCCCGCCCAATTACAAAGAAGTTCTGACCGAGGACGTGGGCCCGCGGGAAAACCAGACGCTTGAAGCTTTGGGCAAACTTAAACCCTTTTTTGATAAGAAGACGGGAACCATCACTCCAGGAAATGCCTGCCCGATCACCGACGGCGCCGCCCTGGTCTTGCTGATGAGCCGGGAAAAGGCCAAGAGCTTGGGGTACAAACCTCTCGCCCGCATTCGCAGTTATGCTTTTGCGGGGCTTGAGCCCGAGCGGATGGGTTTGGGGCCGGCGTATGCCACTCCGCTGGCGTTGCAACGGGCCAGCCTCGGCATGAAGGACATCGGTCTGATGGAGCTCAACGAGGCCTTCGCGGCGCAAGTATTGGCTTGTCAAAAGGCCTTTGACTCGGATGAATTCGCGCAAAGCAAATTGGGTTTGAAGTCCAAGGTGGGGGCGCTTCCCATGGAGAAAATCAATCCCAACGGCGGCGCCATTGCGCTCGGCCACCCGGTGGGCGCGACCGGCACGCGCTTGGTTTTGACCCTGGCTAAGGAAATGAAACGAAGAAATGTTCAGTTCGGCGTGGCCACGCTGTGCATCGGCGGTGGCCAAGGCGGGGCGATGGTCCTAGAGGCCGAAGCTTGAACTCCAATCCAGAAAATACGCCACCGGCAGAAAATAAGAGGCAAGAGATGGAAGTAATGCGTGAGTTAGATAAGGAAACTATCGGATCAACCGCCAGCATCGAGGACAGTGTGCGAATTGTTCCGCAGGGAGACGTCGCATGGGTGGAGCTCGATTTGGCCGGGGAAAGGGCCAATAAGCTCAGCACCCCCGTGATGATCCGTTTGCGCGAGGTGATCGCCGAATTGAGAAAGAGCTCCTACAAGGCGGTGATTTTCCGTTCCCTCAAAGCAAAGATATTCATTGCCGGGGCTGACATTGACGAAATCCGGTCGATGACCACGAAGGAACAATTTCACAAGGCGGTGCAGTCGGGGCAGGAGATTTTTAATGAAATTGAAGATCTGCCCATGCCCACCATCGCGGCGGTTCACGGCGCCTGTGCCGGCGGCGGTTGCGAATTTATCATGGCCTGTGATTATCGCATGGCCACTGATGATCCCAGCACCCGCATCGGTTTGCCGGAAACGAAACTCGGCATTATTCCGGGCTTTGGCGGCTGCGTGCGCATGCCTCGCATCATCGGTCTGCAAGCAGCACTGGATATCATTCTTGCCGGCAAGTTGGAGCGGCCGGCGAAGGCCCTTAAAATTGGCCTTATCGACCAACTCGTTCATCCCGCCATTTTGGTCGAACAAGCCAACAAGATGGCCAGGGAATTGATCGAAGCGGGAGGGAAGAAACGACGCAAAAGGTTCAAGCCAAAAGGCGCCCTGAACAAAGCCCTGGAAGGCCCACTGGGTCGAATGCTGGTGTTTAAGCAAGCGCGCAATACGGTGGAAAAGCAGACCTCCGGTCACTATCCGGCGCCGCTCAAAGCGATTGAAGTGATGCGACGGACCTATGGCATGAGTGATCGCGAGGCCGCGCTTAAGATCGAGCGCGAGGGATTTTGCGAGTGCGCGATTACGGATGTATCGAAAAACCTCCTTCATGTTTTTGATCTCACTGAAATGGTTAAAAAACAAACTGGCGTGGTCAACGCCAACGTGAAAGCACGCGTGGTGACCCATATGGGAGTGCTGGGGGCCGGAACCATGGGCGGGGGAATCGCCTATGTCGCCGCCGACAAAGGCGTCCATGTCCGCATGAAAGACATCAAGTGGGACTTCGTCGGCAAGGGGCTGAAGCATGCCCGCGACCTGTGGGCCAAACTTTTAAAAAAGAAAGCCATCAACGACTTTGAAATGCAACAAAAGATGGATCTGGTCAGCGGCACCTTGGACTACTCCGGCTTCGGTCGTATGCAATTGGCGGTGGAGGCCATTGTTGAAGACATGGCCATCAAACAAAAAGTCATCGGCGAAACAGCGGAACAAATGAAGCCCGATGCGATCATCGTGACCAACACCTCGTCGTTGAGTGTGACTGAAATGGCCAAGGGGCATCCTCGGCCCGAATATTTCGCCGGCATGCACTTCTTCAATCCGGTGGACAAAATGCCCTTGGTCGAAGTGATTCGGGGTGAGAAATCAAGCGACGAGACCGTGGCCACGGTTTTTGAGCTGGCAAAAAAAATGGGAAAGATGCCAGTGGTGGTCAAAGATGGTCCCGGTTTCCTGGTCAACCGGTTGCTCTTGCCTTATATGGCTGAAGCCGCGTTTTTATTGCAGGAGGGGATGTCCATTGAAAAAGTGGATCGCGCTTTCCGCGGTGAATTTGGCATGCCCATGGGTCCGTTTGCATTGATGGATGAGGTGGGTCTTGATGTTTGCATCAAGGTGCTTAAGATTTTCAAAAAAGCCTTTGGTGCCCGGATTGAAATCGCGCCGGCCATGGAGAAGCTCGAATCCAGCAAACGCCTTGGGAAGAAGGGCGGCAAAGGATTTTATCTTTACTCCGATGACGGCAATCGTGAAGGCGTCGATCCGACCATTTATTCGCAGTTGGGTTTGAAGTTTCCTACCAATCCTCTTTCTGTTCGTGAGTGCCTGGAGCGGGGGATCTTCGCCATGGTGAATGAGTGTGC
>PSRN01000234.1 GCA_003176075.1 Bdellovibrio sp. | reverse complement strand
CCGGCCGAGGAAAGGCTCCCCGCCATCAATCGCTTCTGGCGCTACGGGGAACTCGACCCCAGCAACAACGTCTGCTTCGGCGAAGGGGGAGCCGGCCTTTATTCCGACGGCAAACTGATCACTCGAATCAAAAGTCCCCATATCACCTACGTTCTCAACCGCCTCGTCCAATTTGGAGCTCCAGCCGAAATTGAGTATTTGGCCAATCCCCATGTGGGCTCTGACCGCATTCGTCGCGTGATCCCCCGGCTTCGTCAATTTTTACTCACCCACGGCTGCGAAATTCGATTTAACACGCGCGTGAGTCGTCTCTTGTGTTCAAACCAAGGCACCGTCGAAGGGGTGGAAGTGCGGGCTGAAAAGTTCCACTCCCGCCACGTGATTCTGGCGACCGGCCACTCGGCTGAGGATGTCCTCTACCGCTTGAGGGAGATCGGCGTCGCCTGCGAGGGAAAGTCTTTCGCGGTGGGGCTGCGGATTGAACATCCGCAAAATATTATCAATCAAATCCAATATCGGGAGTGGGCCAATCATCCCAAATTGGGTGCGGCGAACTATCGCCTGGCCCACCACGACGCCAAGACAGGCATTGGCATTTATTCTTTTTGCATGTGTCCCGGGGGATATGTCCTTTCGAGCGGGACTGAACAGAATCGGATCGTCTGCAACGGCATGAGTAATTACCGCCGCAACTCCCCCTTCGCCAACGCGGCCCTGGTGGTGACTTTGGATCATCCCAAAAACTTTACCAAAAACACTTTTGGCGGGATGGATTTCCGCCGCGAGCTGGAAGCTCGCGCCTGGAGCGCGGTCCAAGCGGCGGGCGGCGGCAGGCAACTGCCGGTCCAACGGGTCAGCGATTTCTGGGCCGGCCGCAGTGGACGCCAGCCTCTGCCGGGTTCGTCACCCTCCGGCACCCAAGCGGTGGCGCTGCATGATTTGTTGCCAACTTGGATCACGCAAAAAATCCGCGAAGGCTGCGAAAAATTCGACCAACAAATGCGGGGTTTCTTGAACGAGCAAGCTCAGTTTTACGGGGTGGAAACAAGAACCTCATGCCCATTGAGAATCCGGCGCGACAAAGAGACCTTACAGAGTGTTTCTCACCCTGGACTTTATCCTTGTGGCGAGGGGGCAGGTTACGCCGGTGGCATCACCAGCGCCGCTTGCGATGGCATTCGGGTGGCGGAAAAGATTGTGGAGCAAGTGATTAAGTAATCTAAATCGTGGTCCTCAGCGACTGCTCCCGTGGTTTGGGTCATCGACTCAAACCACGGGCGCTTTCGTTGATCGCTGAGGACCCCCTTGGAAAACCCACTTGAGTGGGCCAATTGGACTGTCATATTGTCTCTTATCACCACCCCGATCGACGAGCTCATGAGTCATGAACCCGCCGCGACAGACCTCCTTCGAATAAAATTCAAGGAGCAGTGACCACTTCAGTAGCGCCCCTGATCTTGCGACCGGAGCTCTAGAAGAGCATCAGTTCACCTCCTCAGTTCCGGCCCATGCCGGGTGAATCTTCCCATTCCAAAAAGCCTGCCAACTTCCCGGATCAAATGGATTCATAAGGATGTTGGAAAGTCTGAAATTTTTCTGGGGACCTGCCCGAAATTGGGGCTCCTTGACTCTATCCGCTTCGCTCTTCAACTTTATCCACTTCGTAAACCGCTTCTTAAACGCTTCGTAATCCGCCTCGTGCCGGGAATTTAGACTGCGGAGGTGCCGAAGGCACCGACTTGGATTACCACTTTGATAAATTGTTCCAATTTCAGCCGCAAAGCCAAAATTCATCGAACTTCTTTGATCAAATTTTCAACGATTTCTTTAAAGATCGCCGTTCGGGCATCCGACAATTTTCACATTGCAGGACGAAAGTCCTGAATAGAATTCATAACCGTTTATAGTGAGGTCATTATGGAACGTTTATTGAAGCCTCTCCTCGGGAAAGCTCTTGTTGCCGGTCTGGTGGTGGCCCCCCTGATAGGGTGCTCTTTCAAAAAGTCGGACCCCAGCTCGAATTCCACTGGCACACCTTTTTCCACCACCGCGCTCAATCAGTTAAAGGCGGCCTTGCGAGGGGGCGCCGGCCTGCAAAAACCGACGACGCAATCCAAAGCACTGGCCAAGTCGGCGCTTGTCCGCTCGCAAGCCACGGTGACCTTGCAATTGACCGATACGCAAGTGAATCAAGTGATAACAGCCGCGCAGGACGCCATCACCGCCGCCGGACTTGATAAGTCCAGCGACATGACTCAGGTTCTGCCGACAATTGTAAGCGCGGCGGAAGGCGCCTTGAGCAACATCACTTTCACGGATACAGCCTCGAGGGTGGACGTGATTTCAGTTATTGGCGAAGCGACGGTGGCGGTCATCGACCCAACCCTGCTGGCGAGCAGCACCACCAATACCGGCCAGTCGGCCGTGCAATCGGTGGTGGCCGGAATTTCCTCAGCGGTGATTGGCAATCTCGATAACGCGGGATTGGGCGCCACCGATATCGCCGCCGCCGCCAAAGACACGGTGGGCGCCCTGGTCGGCAGCCTCGACGCCCCAGGGATCGGTGCCACTCTACTTGGCGACGGTGTCAAAGGCGTTTCACAAGGTGCCATGGCGGGCTTGAGCGGCATCAACTGCTCGGGCTTTTCAGCGACCAACCTCCCGGCGGTGGCGAACTCGATCACCAACGGCGCGGTCGGCGGGCTTGGCAGCATTCAAATAACAGGCTTTGACTCCACCCATTTGCCAGACATGGTGAAAGACATCTCAGTGGGTGCGACGGCGGGAATTGGCAATATCGCCATGACCGGTTACGGAACAGCAAGTCTCGCCGCCATGGTGACACAAATTTCATCTGGCGCTGTGAGCGGCCTGGGCGCCATCAGTATGACTGGTTATTCGGCGGCAAACTTGCCGGATATGGTGAAATCCATCTCGGCCGGCCAGGTCAGCAGTCTCGGAAGCATTCAATTGCCTGGATTTGCCGCCTCAGATTTGCCCAACCTCGTTTCAGCCGCGACCGCAGGAGCGACAGGTTCGCTCGCCAACATTCAAATGACGGGATACTGCTCGACGAAACTGACTTCGATGATTTCCGGAATTACCGCGGGTGCGACGGGCGCGCTTGGCAACATTACCATGACGGGCTATTCTTCCACCAATCTGCCTGACATGGTAAACAGCGTAACGAGCGGCGCGACTGGAGCTCTCGGCGGCATCACCATGCCCGGCTTTGATGCCACCAAACTGCCAGACATGGTGAGTTCACTAACCGGGGGAGCCACTGGAGCGCTCGGCAGTATTGCCATGGCTGGATATTCGGCCACCGATCTTTCCACCATGACCACTCAGATCACGGCGGGTGCCACCTCCTCTCTAGGAAATATCACCATGGCGGGCTACGACGCCAGCGCTCTTCCAGGAATGATCAAGGGGATCACGGCGGGAGCGACGGGTGCTCTGGCCACGATCGTCATGACTGGCTTTTCGGCCACCAATTTTCCAACTGTGTTGCAAGGAATCAGCGGCGGGGCGGTTGGCGCGATCGGCGATATTTCGATGGCCGGTTATGGCACAAGCGCCGTCGCCAACATGGTCAAGTACGCTTCGGCCGGCGCCACTGACGGATTGTCAAGTATCAGCGCCGTAAGTTTTCCTGACTTTAACGCCGCCGCAGTTCAAGCTTCAGTGCAAGCCATCTCAGCCGGTGCAACCGGCGCGTTGGGAAATATTCAAGGCATGGGCACCATCGATACCAGCGCCGCCCTGCAAAGTTTGGCACAAGGTGTGTCCTGGGGCGCTCAGTCCCTTCAAGCGGACTCCACCTTGGGCACTTTGGTCACTGCCAATAACCTGAACTCGTGGGTGACCACGGGAGCAACCGACGCCAATACGGGAGTGACCGTGCCGAACCTTTCGACCGCCGTGAACTCGGGACTGACGACGGATCCCGTGGCGACCTCGATCATGTTCACCGACACCGACACCACCCATGGAACACTGACGGGCACAGTGGCGATCGGTGCCGCTTCAAATGAGTCCAACGTCACGGCGTACAATCTATATTTTAGCGCTGACGGCCTCACCAAGCTCGGCAGCATGATCGCCTCTGTTGCCAAATCAAGCACCACCGGCGCCAGTGTCACCATCCCGTTGACAGGACTGACCGTACCGAGCACAGCCAAGTACTTTCTGGTCGTCGCCGAGAAAACTGGTAGCACCGAGGCCACTCTGTCGATTGCTGCACCCTTCGTGGATCTGCCCCTGGCTGGCGTCACAGTGGCGGGCGCGGCCAATTCGATGGTCAATGGAACCTATAGCGAAATCGGCCAGATCAATGGCAAAAAGGCCTATCAGAGCAGTGGTGGCCTGTTTTTATTCTGGGATTCCAATGGCTATTGGGTGATTAACTTCACCAACCAGCTGGGAATGTCCGGTATAACGATGACTTTACCACAAGAGCTGATGATGACCCAACTCTATGTCCAGTCAACGAGTGAGACACCCCCGGCCTCAGGCTGGTTGCTCGGCATGAACGGATCAGCGAGCACGGGAACGACGGTGCAATAGAGAGTCGGGTCTAGTGCTCTAGCCCTGCAATTCCTTCTGACAACGCAACGGGATCAAGCGGTCACCTTTGCGGATGCCACCCTCATGACTGAGGGTAAAGATGTACAAAGAGTTGGTTTTCGCCCCTTCAGGGATCGGATAACCCCAAGTCAACACGACCTTGTCGCCCGAACGGGCGAGCCCGTATTCAATAAGAAGTTTTTCCACCTGATGAACAACATCGTCCATGGTGCTGTAGTTGGAGATCAAGAGCGTTTGCAGCCCCCAGGTGAGCTCCAGCCTATTGAGGGCTGGCAGTTGATCGGTGACCGCGATCAATCGGGCCCGCGGTCGAAAGCCAGCAATAATTTGTGCCGTCTTTCCTGTCGTCGTCAGACAAACAATGACCTTGGCGTCCAACTTGAGCGCGCTCAGGCTGGCGCTGGCCCCAATACTGGCGGCCACGCTCAAGAACTCATGATCCAAGCTGATCTTGTAATATCTGTCGGTGCTGGTTTCGACCTCGCGAATAATCTCATGCATGGTTGAAATACACTGAAAAGGATATTTTCCGCTGGCCGACTCGGCTGAAAGCATCAGAGCGTCAGATCCATCCAAGACCGCATTTGCAACATCGGTGATTTCAGCCCTGGTAGGCCGTGGGTTTTCCACCATGCTATCCAGCATTTGCGTTGCAGTGATGACAGGACGGTTGAGGCGATTACCAAGTCTTATGATACGTTTTTGTATTTCGGGCAATCGACTTTGCCCAATTTCGACGGCCAAATCCCCGCGCGCCACCATGACCGCATCGCTGAGCCTGATAATTTCCTCGAGATTTTCCACCGCCTCGAGCATTTCAATCTTGGCGCAGGTCTTGGCCTGGGAATTTCCACTATCGATCAAATCCCTCAGCCGACGAATGTCCTTGGGATAGCGAACAAAACTGAGCGCCACGTAGTCAACATCTTGGGCCAATCCGAATTCGAGATCCTTAAGGTCCTTGGGCGTCAAACAATCCACGGGCAAAGGAACGCCTGGACAATTCATCCCCTTCCGATCCGAAAGGATGCCGCCGTAAATCACTTCCGCCTCAAGCTCTTCAGTGCCGACGGAAAGAACTTTCAATTCCAAAAGACCGTCATTTAGCAAAATCTTCGCTCCCGGGTGCATGCTCCCAATCAACTCCGGAAAATCACTGGGGATTAACCCTGGTCGACCCATCACGGACTGGCTGGTGATTCGCACTTTTTCGCCTTCTTTAAGGAGGATGGACCCCCCTTCGAAGCGTCCAACCCGAATCTTGGGCCCCTGCAGGTCTTGCAGCAAAGTCACCGGCGCTTGAAGCTTGGCGGAAAGTTCCCGAATGGTGCGAATGACCTCCAGATGTTCTTCATGCGTCCCATGGGAAAAATTGAGGCGGGCGACATTCATGCCGGCCCGAATACACTTTTCAAGAGCTTGCGGTGATCGTGAGGCGGGTCCAATGGTGGCGACAATCTTCACGCGGCGGTCAGCGAGCATGTTAAGCCTTCTTCTTACTGTAATTGATTTGGTTGGCCAGCTGGGTCATTTTTTCTTCGTGCCGCTTTTCCAGCTTTTCGATGTCCTTGCGACGAGCTTCCTCTTGGTTAGCTAATTTCTGATCATATTTGAGTTCCAGTTGCTTTTGACCCGCCAAGTGTGACTCCTCTTGCTGTTTTAAGCGACCCTCGTAGGCTTTTTTTGATCGCTCGACTTCGTTCTTTTGCTGAGCCTCCATTTCTTTAATCTTATTTTCATAAGATTCAACTACATATTCCATATGAGTCCGATCCTTTTCCTTTTGTTCACGAAGGCGTGATTCCATATCGCCGCGTATATTGTCCAGCGACTCCAAATGCGCATCCCGCTGCGCGATCAGGTGCTCGGCATAGTTGTCCTTCAATTCGCTGATCATCTGGGCGTGGTTGCTTTGTTGCAGTTTTTGGCTGTCTTGGCTGGCCTTTAGCACCTTTCGCACGTGATCGTCGGTGCGTCCTTGCAAGTTATTGAATTGCGTCCTGGCCTGCAGTTCGAAATTGGCACGGTCTTCGCGATTTCTCGTCTCGATGAGGTCCATATCCGATCGGTGCGTGCGGTTCATCTGTTGTAAGATTTGGTCGTTGTTCTCCAAAACCCGATTGACGCGGGAGTGCGTGAGCTCCGTGCTCGCATCCTTCATCTCCTTGGTTTGCCGCTCCAAATCCCGCATCCGATCCTCGTAGGCCTGCACGACATGAACGCGTTCCATCTCACGGTTGCGGTTGTTCATGATCGCATCCTGCGTGTTCTGGGTCTGCGCCGCCAGGGCTTGCTGCTGCACTTTTCGCAAAGTTCCTTCATAGCGATTGGTCACATCATCGTGGAGCTGATCGCGCAGCCGACTGATCTGCTCCTCCTGATCGGACATCTTCGTGTCATACTTTTTCCGCAGCTTGTCCTTTTCAGATTTCAAGACCTCGTTTCTGTCCTGGATCAAAGCATTGTTCATCGATTCTTGATCCGCGGTCACCTGAGACCACTTGTTGTTCACTCGATCCAAGTCCGTTCGGTGTTTCGCTTCAAGATCCTGCATCTCGTTCTTGTGAGTGGCGGCCTGGTCAGCGACAATCCTTTGCTTTTCCATCATCAATTGCGTCCGGTCTCCGTCGACCAACTTCATTTCCTCGTCGTGTTTCCTAAGCAAACGCTCGGTTCGGTCAGCCAAAGCCTTCGCCATGGATTCACGGGAACGACCCGCATATTCCTCGAACTGCCTGTCCCTTTCCCTGATCGCGTTGCGAAGGTTTCCATCGGCGGTTTCAGCCTGCTGCTGTTGGATCTGACGGTGTTTTTCATTGTCCTGATCTCGGGCTTCCTGCATCAGCCGCTTGGTGAACTCGTTGTCTTCCGCTTTTCGCTTCAACTGCTCATGGTAAAGATTTCTGACTTTCTCCATTTGCTTGAAGTGGTCTTCATCCCGTTGGCTGATGGCGTCCCTGGTCTTCTCCCGATTGGCGTCGAACTCGGCGTTGTATTCCTTGCGAAGCGATTCAAGCTCCTGCGCCTGCTTGTCTTGCAAGCGCTTAATTTCTTTTTTGGTTTTCTTTTGATTCTCGGCCTCCCTGGATTCATATTCCTCGCGCGTGCGACGGGCATCATCCGTTTGCCGGGATCTTTCTGAAGCGGAAATCGAGGACATAGGCCCCCCCTCGATTCCATGCTAGCATTCCCGTCGCGGCGGCTAGAAGAATTCCGAGGGGAATCCACCCAAAAAACGGACTTTATGCAAAAGGGGGGCTTTCAGTCAGGGGACTGAAGTCGAGCGGACTGGTCATGGCCCTTTTAATTTAGACGGAAGTCATGTCGTAATTGTTTTGTTAGCAAACTGGCGCAGTTCGGGATCGATTCGGCAACGCTAATCCGTCAAACTTTTTATCAACAGTGAAAATAGGCCGCACTGACGGGGGATTCGGAATTGAATCGTCAGAAAAAATGGAAAAATACTTCTGGTTCGATTAAACTCCATGCAAGTTCAGACGAGCAGAAACACCTTTTTCGGTGAGGCCCCCGGTGCGGTTCCGATTGTTTCAGGAGTTTTTAATCGCTCTCTTGTTCATCCCTTTCAACGTAAAGGCCGCAGACAAGATATTTATCATTGGCAACTCCGATCAATTGAATGATATCACACGCTGGGATCAGGCATTGACATTTTTCGTCTTTGAGAAGCTTGAGAAGATCGCACAGTCTGTTCCCAACCTTTCTATTGAACTGATCGAGGTTAGCACTCTAGCTGACCTTCGAAAGGAGCTTCCAAAGCACTTGGGTGGCGATTCTCTCCGCGGCTTGTTTATTCTTGGCCACGGGAACGACTCTTATTATGGGCTCAACAAAAAGGAAAAAAAAGACGGACATGAGATGGGAAGTTTTCTTCGGGGGCTTTTGCAACCCCTTCGACGATCCCATTACTTGACAATATATTTTAACGGATGCGAGACCGGGCCAACCTCTTAAGGACCGGAAAACCTTTCAGGAAATTGTCGTTAGCGATCTTAAGGATCAACTTGAAGGAGAATGGGGCGCGCAAAAGTTCGACGTGATCAGCCACATTCATATCGGCAACCAGTTCGCAGCCGATAGACCGTCATATATTGACCGCTTTTTGGTGCGAACCGGCATCGGTGATTTCATCGAAAGGTACCGCATCCACCGTCTTGGTATCTACGAAACACCGGTCGTTGTTGGTGCATTGGTCATACTAGGTATCGCGCAGGCAGTAATTCAAACCCCATATGCAGCAGGAGCCGAAGCAAATTACCTCCCGTTGATCCCTTGGGCTCTGGCTTTTTTGAAGTACTTTTCGCCTATAGCAACCGCAAAGGTCGTAAGGTCAATGGGTACAAATTCCGACCAAACTGGATACTTGTCAGATTTGATTATCAGAAGCCTAACCAAGACTGGGCGATCCTGTTCGGAAGTTAACTCAAATATTTGATGGTGTATCTGGTGATGCGCGCACTAATTCTGCCTCTGTTAAGTCAACTCCCGCCCCCGTCTTCCTATTGAGGAGGACTTACAGCGCAAATGCGCCTGGCCCACCAGGAGTCGGGAAATCGTATCCCACCAAAAGGGAATGTCTTTAGATTCTCGGCCATTCAGAACTGCGCCGATTTTGAACCTGTATTTCGACGCGCCAAGACCCGCAAAAAGTACCTGGAACCTTTCATTCTTCCGGATGAAAATATCGCCGGAGCATCATTTCGTGCAGCTTGACCTTTTCCCGCTGGCTCGCTCGTTCGGCGACCGTCTTTGCATGTTCGACCCTCGCGGCCGCCACCAAGCGCGACTGAACTGCTTTTTTGTACATGTCCGAACTCAAACTGATCGCTTGCCCACGGCGCTCGCGATAGATCGACAAGAGTTCGCGCAATCGGCTCGCCGGTTCTTGCGCCAGCTGAAGCCAGGAAGACACAAAAACATCCCACTGCAGGGGCCTCGCCACCCCTTGCAATACTTCATTCCCTTGCCCCAATCCCTCGTACCAATTCTCAAAACCGGCGGGCAAATCTTCATGGGCGGAAGTCACGCGTCCGTCGAGGTTGCGAATCAACAGTCGATGGTCGGATTTTTCAAGCTCGACGTCTCCTTGCAAATTCCACCTGAAATTGCCATGGCGAAAAGTCGCGTTTTCCCATTTTGGACACCACACCACGCCCGCCAGAAGTTGAAAGACGCCGTCGCGATTCACCAGCAGGGATGATCCCTCTCCCACATGCAGACTTTGACCGTTCCAGTTAACCACCGTCGGCGAGGAGAAAAGTACGGCGCAGTTCAGGGTCTTCTGGAAACACCCCTCAGGCAAATCCGTCACGCCTTCGGCCCAGGCCTGGAGCGTGGGCGGCGAAGCCGCCACGGGTATGCTTCCCGTCCAGATGAAAAGTAACAAGAAGTTAAGCACCATCAATTGCGATACCTCTTGAGCAGCAGCGACGCTTGATTTTTCAAATTCGCTTCGCTGGCAAACGAATGCTCAACAATTTGCAGGATGTCCAGCGCCTCGGCGGTTCGTTTGCGATAATGAAGAATCTGACTGAGTCGCAACATCAAATAACCCGTCAGCGGACTCTCAGGATAATCATTCATCATTCCCGCGATGACATCCACGCACTCTTCCGTTTGATCCAGATGATAATAACTTTCAGCTTGCAAAAAGCGAGCTTCCAGGGTGGCCGGCGAGCCGCTGAAACGCTGTTCGATTTCACGCAGAATGGGGAGCGACTGATTGTACTTTTCGTGATTGAAAAGTTCCTTGGCTCTCGCCATCAGCATGGCCGACTCCGCCGGATTGGGGCCAGACGCTGGCAGCCTTGAGACGTGAAGCAAATTCATTTTGCCCGGCGAATTGATTTCACTCGTCCCCAAGGTGGCAGCGACACTTTGTTGATAATCGAAGAATTTTTCCGCCACCAGGGCCGTCCGCAATTGAGCGGAGGCCAATTCCTTTTGCGTTTGTTTGCTCCGCAGGCGAAGGTCAGCCGTTTCACCGAATATTTCATGGACCCTCTGGGAAACAACCGTCAAACCCAAAGTGAGCACCAAAATAAAAGTCAAAAAAAAGAAATCGTTTTTCATGCTGAATCTATCGGCAAAAGACTTCCCAAAGTCGAGTCCAGGTCCAGGTAGCCGCGAGGTTTCGATCGGCGATTTCTCATTTTGAGATGAAATCGCATCGTGGGCGGCGAAGCCGCCACGGGTGGCAATAATTTGACCGATATGGTCAGCTTTTCAACTTTGATCTTCTCGCGAAACCTCTTGACCGTCCCAGAACCGAATCCTAACCTCATCGATCTCAATTAGAGGAGATCGCCAGGCATGAACAAAGCCCAGCTTGTCGAAAAAATTGCTCAAGCGGCCAATGTGACGAAATCACAGTCCGAACTTCTATTAGACGCAACCCTTGAGGTTATTCAAAAGACCGTTGCGAAAGGTGAAGATGTGAAGTTGGTTGGTTTCGGAACTTTTTCACCCTCCCTTCGCAAGTCCCGTAAAGGCCGTAATCCCAAGACCGGTGAGCCTGTGGAAATTCCGGCTGGAAAGGTCCCTCGCTTCAAACCGGGGAAAGACTTCAAGGACCTCTTGACCTGAACAGCGTGGCCCAAATGCCCACTCCAAAGAGGACCAGAAGAACCACCGCGAGGAACGGAGTCCAAACCGCCCAAGGCGACCTCTTAAGGAGCGGAACATGGCCGGCATCGCGGAGTTGAGACTCCGACTGAACATTTACTTCCAGGGCTGGCTGAACATTCCCCTCCGGGGGAGCCAGCAGTTCAAGTGTCGCGGTCGCGGTCACTGTGACCGTGTCCTCGTCCGGCATCGAAATCTCAACTATCGCGGGCATTGTTTCCACCCGCTGAAGCCTTTCTCTCGTCTCCAAGGTCATCTTTAAGTTGCGATAATGAAAATCAGGGATTTGAACCAAAGGAATCCATTTATGATGTCCCTTCTTCCACACGTGGTCCGTGGGCTTCACTTTTTCCTCGGCCAGCAAACGCCGAATTTCATCGGTGGAGTAGGGACCTTTTTGGCGAAAACGGACCTCCTGCTCGTCATCCTCGCGAGCCAGTAAAACCCATTGATCCTCGCGCGCCTGGACCTCGTCTGGAATTTGAAACAGCCGACTGAATGAACCCTGGTCCTGGGTTTCTAAAAAAAGTTCGGCCAGTTCCAGCCAGTCGTAAGCGCGGCGCCATTCATCAGCCCCTTCGCGGTAGATCAACTCATGCCCACGAAGGTTTCCCTGATGGACCAGCGATTGAATGTCGTTGTAGGAAAAGGGACCGGCGGCTCGCCCCTTCTGATTGACGTACCCCGCCCGGTGACCGCCGGACATTGTCCCCCCGCACTTCGCTTGACGACCGGCCTGCCACGGCGGCTAGTCTGATGAACCGGCCTGCCACGGATCTTCTGCTAGTCTGATGAATCAAGTCATATGCGGTCAAGTTTTGAAAGAAAGGGCTCCGGCAGCCCTTCGACGACTTCAATCAGTTCGAGGTAGAATCGCGAAAATTCCGGACCATCCACTGGCGTTTTGAAATATAAGAGAAGGTGATCGAGGCGCAACAAACCCTTCCGAAGTCCAGTGTAAAGTTTTTCTCCCAACAGGCCGCCGAGCAGCCGCGAGGCTTCCCGATAACTGGTGGTGCGCCGGGCCCGATAGGAATTCCATTTCGAACCTTGACCGTTCAACAAAAGAATTTCCTTCATTTTTTGATGAAGGGCGAGTTGCAGCGCCTCCTGCCCCAAATCCTTCGGCTGACGAGAGGCGAGGGCCGCCCGAATGTCGTGAAGGGTGTCGGTCTTTCTTCTGGGATTGATCATTTTGGTGCCGAAATACTGAACCGCCTCAAGCCAGATCATTTTCAAGAAATTCTCGGCGTTTGGAACTGGCGTCGTCTTCCATCCCGAAAGATGACTGTGCAAAATGGCCATGGCGAGCTGGGACGCGTGATTGACCGAAGGTCTTGCCAGGTATCCGGCTTGCATTTCCGGCACAAAGAAACTTTTTTCATCTTGCACCATCGACCGATAGGACTGTAGAACCTGCGGCCCCAAGCGGTTCTCCATCTCACTCCAAAAATGCGCGTCATCCGGAGTATAAACAGCCACTTGATCGACGGGAACTTGAATTGAGAAATCCTCCGCTAAGACCCGCAGGTACCGGCCCACATGGTCCGAGTACTCCAAGGTCTCGCCGTGAAGTTCACGGTCCAAATGGCGCTCCAGAAACATCAGGTAATTCTGCCATTTGACCCAAGGGGGCACCGAGAGAATACAGAACTGATGCCTTGACAGCCGCACCACCTCCACCGCCATTTCCTGACCCTTGGACAATAGACTGAAATAAATTTTCTCGGGGTTTTGAAACACGGTGAGCGTGCGAAAAATCTCCCGCTTCCCCTTTTTACGTTCAAGAACCCGCGGCAAATGGGCCGAGGCCAAATGAAGATCCCCGAAGACGACGAAGATGCGATGGCCGGGGTGATTTTTGCGGATCTCCAAAATCCTCTCCCCCGCGAAGTCGTCCCGCACCTGCAGGTTTTGGCGCGAGGGAATCCCCAATGTGCGATTGATGCCGTAGACCTTGATTCCCCGCTTCTGGGCAAAACGCAGAAGAGGGCGGTAATGATCCCAGGGAAATCCCCAAGACTTCACCCAATCGATTTGCTGTAAAAATTCCTTGTCGGAAATCCCACCTTCCATCCAGCGGTCCAGCCAGGCTTGGTTTTCATGATCGATGAACTCCACCGCCAAAATCGCCGGAGCCGCGGTCACCGCCGCCCTGAGAATACGAAGCTGGGCTTTTTGAGATTGCTGAAGCGCATGAAAATCCGCCAACAAAACAATGTCTGATTTTGCGATTTCACTGAGCAATTGATCGCGGGACGAAACACGCCAGCCCTTTTCAAACTCGCGGTTGAACTGCTCCCGATATTGCTGTAAATCCTTGGCCTCTCGTCCGAGCAGAAGACGCACATGATTTTCAAGTTGACGATAAAGTTCAAGGCGAATTTTTATCCACGGTGCCATGACGCTACTTGCCTCAAGTGTGGCATGAGCCACCGTTGATTTCAAATGAGAAAACTGTTGTGATGCCTTAAGAACTCATTGCAAAACCCCGATCATGGCGGAAGGAAAGCTGGAGGAAAAAGCAAGTTGTAAACCCTGCCATTCAGCAGGTCGCACAGCGAGACGAAGACGAACCAGACGAATCAGACGAACCAGAAGTTGAACGGAAAGATGAGCCCCAACCCATGAACCAAAAAATGAGCCCTACCCAATGAGCCAGAAGTCCAACCCCACCAGGAAATCTGCAACGCTGCCGCTGGCATTCGCCTTCGGAGCATCCATGTTGGCGATGGGCATCCACTCCTATTTGGCCCTTAATGGCTACAAGCTCAAAGCCGGCGTCGGCGAAAAAAGCCTCTGCAATATCAACTCCCTATTCAATTGCGATACGGTGGCGTTGAGCCCCTATGCGGACTTTCTGGGCGTACCCATGGCCATCTGGGGCGCGACCACCAACCTGGTGCTGACCGCGGTGATCGTATTTTTTTGGCTTCAGTTGAGCAAGAACCCCGCTCGTCTGGCGGCAAGAGCCCTGTGGCTTGCCTGCCTGATCGCCGGAGCGAGCCTGGTGATGGCCTTTATTTCGACGACTGTTCTTCACAGTTATTGCCTGTTTTGCATTTTCACTTACGTTTTATCGGCCATCCAATGGATCGCAGTTTGGAAAATCCAATCTCCCAACCCCTGGGGCGAACTCGCCGACGATTTCAAATCAGCCGCGCAACCACCTTTTGGTTTGGCTCTAACCTGGCTGGCCATCCCCGCCCTTTCGTTCCTGGCGCACGCGGCGATCAGCGACAGCTACAGCCCCGCCAATTCAAGAACCATTATCACCGAAGCCCTAAGGGATTGGCAGACTTCACCGGCTCGAGATTTCACAGAGCAGGGATTAACGATGTATCACGGAACCGGCTCACCCCGCATGGTGATCGTCGAATTCGCTGATTACCTTTGTCCCCACTGCAGGCACGCCGCTCCCTTAATCCACAACTTTATCGAAACAAGAAATGACGTTCAGCTGATCTTTAAGCCTTTTCCTTTGGACGGCACCTGCAACGCCGGCGCTGGCTTTAAACAAAAAGGAGACGGTCTTCGTTGCCGCTTGGCCGCCACCGTCCTGTGCGCGGAGAAGATCGGCCATGAGGGCTGGAAAGCGAACGACTGGATCTTTGATCATCAGCAGTCCCTTTCCGTTGACAGCTTCCCGATGGATTTGCAACAAGTCGCGCAGCTGACAAATTTGCCCGTCGAACAGCTCAAGACCTGCGTTGACAGCTCGGAGATCGCCGACGCCATTTCAAAAATGACCGGGGAAGGCAACAACGCCAAAATCAATGGCACTCCCAGCTTTTTCGTCAGTGGTCGTAGGCTCAATGGGGCTCAATTCTTTCCCGTTCTGGATGCGGCTTATCGCAGTCTGAAGGATTGACTAAAATTCCTTTAGCTTCCCAAAACTTCAGACACAGAACTCGCTTTTGGGAAGCTAAAGGAATTGGCTTGGCCCTAGCTGGAGGGCCTGTCCGAGGTTTAAAGAGGAATCATTTTTCCGCTTTCGAAGGACTTTCTCATTGGAGTACAAAACGCAGTGTCAAGAGACTTTTGAACGGTTGCTTAGCCCAAATAGACGGCGATCCAACGGCTGACCGTTTGAAAGAAATCATCAACGACGACAATAAAATTCCACAGAAGTCCGCGGCTGAGGTCCACCACGAAAGCGACAATGGCGACCGCGAAGATGCTGAGCACCGCCGCCCGAACGACCAGAACGGTTGATCGAATATCCTCGATCCGCATTTGCGCTTCGACGCCTTCGACTTTCTTTAAAACAAAGACCAATTCATCGATGTGCTGTTTGATTTTCAACTTGAGGTCCTGTTGTTTAGCCACCGTCAGTTGATTGATTCCGGGAAAGTTTCGCTTCATTTCCACGGCACGAACAAGCGCGACGCCATGTTGAATGTATCTTTCCACCTTGTCGTGAAAATTAGGAAAGTCCGACGGTTTCTTCAGAAACGCCTCAAGCTCGAAGACGGCTCGTTCGTAGTTTTCCTCGCGCAGAAAACTCATCACATTGTATCGAAGGGTGTCCGCTTTCCCCAGATCGCGCTGGTCAATCATCACGGGAATGCGGTCTGCATAAATTGCTTTAGTGGCCATCGGCACACCCGTCTAATGCATAAATCGCTTTGGCAGCCATACTTGACTTTCGTATCGGCAGACCCGTTGAAAATTTCAAACAGGACTCCGGTCCGGGTCTTTCGTCGGGTTTTTGACAGAACCGTCTCAGTCTGCAACACTGAGGTCGGGTCCATGAAGGGCCCTCCCCGAAGCAGCAATTCGAATCGCATTTCGAAGGAGCGTATCATGGATGAACATCTGGATGAGCGTCTGGACGAGCACCCGATCGACCCCCAACAGTTTTGTTTGGAACGCTTGGAGTTCGACGAAGGCGCAAGAACCAAGTCGGTGCCCACCCCCGATCAGCTGCCGCCGCGTCTTTCCCGCGAACAGATCGTGGGCGGCGGCGCCGCCACGGGTGTTCTTTCACCTGAACTTCAGCACTCCGCGACTCTTGAAGCGGTCTTTGCCCAGAATGAAGACTTGATGGCCAGGCTCAAGGTTTCTCTGCGCCGGCTGACTCAGGCGGAACAAGAGATTGATTCCCTCAGAAGGGAAAATCGGAAACTCGCCGGACTTAAGGATTCCACCGCGATGACAGCCATGGTGATCGAGGAAAAAGAAGCTCGTTGGCTGGAGCGGTTTCGCAAACTTGAACAGGAAAATTTGAATCTGCAGGAAAAGACCCGAACGGTGATCTTTCTGCAGGATCGCGTGGCGCGTTTCAAAAAATATCAAGAACGCATTCGCACCACCGTAAAACCCTTCGTCCATCAGCTGAAATCCTTCGCCGAAAGCCTCGCTCAAGAGATTCAGAATTTGAATTCCGAGCTCGCTCTACGGGAGCATGAAATCGCGGATCTCAAGGCTTCACGCCTGAAGAAGGAAGAAGAAACGCAGGAGAACCTCCGTCGCTTGATGGAACAACAGACTCAACTCGTTCACCAATTCGAGAACGAACGAATCCTTCTCATGGACGAGACCACCCGCCTGAGAGCGCGCACCGCCCAGCTGGAACTTGAAAACGGTCGAATCGAAGACCTGCGGCGGCGGGAGGATGAACTCACCAACCTGGTGGTCTCGCTCAAACGGGAAAAAGAGACGACTTACCGTGAAAGCCTCGAAAACCATTCCGGTCTAAAAATTGAATGCGGGCAATTGCGGGGGCAAAACACGGTTCTGCAATCGCAGATTGAGGACCTGAAAGTTCAGGCCGCGGCCCTCGGCGGGGAGAAAGATCGCCTCTCGCACCACAACTCCCAGATGCATGAGCAACTGGCAAGCCTGCGGTTGATGTGGACGGAACAAGGCCAGGAGATCGAAAAACTGCGGGCGGGCGGCCAAGCCCTGGAAAAAATCAACTGCGAGCTGAGCCGACAGTTGAACCAGTTCCGTCAGTCCTGAGAGCGCGTCGCCGGATCTTCCGAAACGGTGAAACTGCTCAGCGCCAAGCTTTCTTCTTCAAAGAAGGAAATTCGTTCGGTCTCAACGTGGGTGAGAAGCCGTCTGAATTCCGGTTTCACACCGACCATTTTGATGCCAAAGCTATTGCCGCGATCCAGATTCTTGATCGTATCAAGAAATGATTGAAGACCCGTTGAACCAACAAACGAGGCTGCTTTCATATTGAACACCACTTTTTCACTCATGAACCTGTCCAAGCAGTATTGTCGAAAGGGTTGCGTTTGCTCAATGTTCAGGATTCCTTCAATTGAAATGACGGTGACGTCACCCCATCGCTTGATTGCAAATTTCATCGAGATACCTCCGCCTAGCGTGGGCGGCGCTGCCCAAGTCGGTGCCTTCAGCGTGGGCGGCGCAGGCGCCACGTGCATCCCTTCTTCGGTCTCCCCTTTCCGTTTCTGAAGCGTTCCGAAAGGCTAGAATTCCCCTGACAAGATATTTTCTCTCGACTAACATCGTAACCGCATGCAGCTCGAACCATCCAAGGCAGGAAACGGCAAAAATGGGAAAAGATGGGAAAGACGGGAACGATGGGAAAGGCGGGAACCAGCCGCCTAAGGCCTCCAAGCCCCAGGCCGGAAGCCCTGGTCAGAAGGCGAAGAAGGATCACCCCCTCTTCGGTAAGTGGGTTCAACCACTGATCGAGCGGATGGTCACTCCCCTGGCGGTGGGACTTTACGTCACCGTTCTATTTCTTTTCTTTGCTCTCACTTTCTACAAAGTGCGAAGCCAGAACGAAGCCGGCGTGGATCAGAACAAGCTGACTTCAATAATTTTCCGCACGATCGAGGCGCTCGATTTTCTGCTGGTCGACACGCGCTTTCAAATCCGCGGGCCTGTGCCAATGACCGATTCGCAAACGGCCCTGGTGGCGGTGGATGACGAGTCACTGGAGATCGTCGGCCGTTGGCCGTGGAGCCGGGATTTGATGGCCCAGCTTCTTGAAACCCTTATGAAGTACGGGGTCAAGGCCGTGGGTCTTGATATCATTTGGTCCGAAGCGCAGCGGGACGGATCCGAAGAGACCTTGCTGCGCTTAGAAAAAGAAATCGGCGCCTCGAGTTCCCCTCTTTCACTTCCGCTGAAGGAGGTCCTTGAGCGGGAAAAGAAAAGACTGCTGCCCGATGACGTTTTGGCCGAGACACTGAAGAAATACCAGGATCGCGTCGTCCTCGGGGTCTTTCCAACCGATGAAAACTTGCGCTTTTACAAGCCCTACAGCGACTATTGCCGCAATGAGGCTTTTAATTTTGTCAATGGGTCGGTCTTCGTCAGACCTGACAACATCACCCTTGCCGTCGAGGACACTTCGGATCTGTTTGAACCGGTGAAGTTCAACCTTTTGTTCGGGCAAACGTTCGCCGACATCGCCAAAAAATCCACCGAAGCATTTCTCAGCCGCACCCATCGGGCCTCGATCGAGTCTTTGACCGCCTATGAAAAGAACCGGCTCAAAATGGCCGTCAATGTGAATGTGATGAAATACTGCGATCGATGGTTGGTGCCCGAGGCCACCACGGGTGTGAAAGACAATCTAGAATCGGACGAATACTATGATACTTGGCTGAAGTTCTTCGGTTTCCTTGGCGACCCGGCCAAGGCACTGGCGCAGGGTTATGTGACGGGAAAGTTGGACCTTCTGGCCGGCCTCGGCCCCGAGGCCGCGGTGGCGAAGTTCAAATCTTCGGTCCTATCGCACCCGGTGCCGCAATATTCGGGTTGGACCATCAATATTGAGAAGTTTCACGCGGCGTCGCTTTACTCAGGTTCCTTCAAGGCGGAGCAAGATGACGATGGCAAGATTCGCAAAAACCCTCTCTTCTACCGCACCGGGAACCGGATCGGCTCGAGTTTTGTCCCCTCCCTGGCCATGCAAACCTATTTGGTGGCCCACCCCGGCTATCAGGCACAAGTGGAAATTGGCGTCGACCCGCGCCACGAATCACAAAAGACGATTCGCAGTTTCCGCATCATTGATGTCAATCAGCCCGAGGCCAACCAAGAAGTCATGAAAGTCCCGGTCGATGGGCAGGGCCGCCTGCGCATCAACTACGCCGGCCCCAGGGAAAGTTTCGCCAACATCTCGGCGAAGGATCTTTTGAATGACTCGCCGGAGATGAAAATCAATCAGCTTTCGCTGGAGAGTTCCGTGGTCAAAAAAGCGGATTATTTAAAAGACAAAATCATTCTTATCGGCGCCACGGCGGTGGGCATCTACGATCTGCGGGTCACTCCTTTTGAGAAAAATTATCCAGGTCCGGAAACTCATGTCACGGTCCTCGACAACTTGCTCCGCCAGAATTTCATCCGCATCGACCCGTCGGAAAATCAAAAGATGCTTTGGTTTCTTGCCGTCCTGGGAATTCTCACCTCCGCTGGCATCGCCTTCTCAGGCCCATTGACCGGGCTGATTTTTGTTTTCGCCAGCGAGCTGGCATTGGTCTTTTTGGATCAGTTCCTGCTCAAAAAGGGCTTGGTTGCGACCATGATTCTGCCAGCCTTGCTGGTCGTCAGCATTTACGTCGTCATGATCCTTTACAAGTACTTCACGGAAGAGCGGAAGAAGAAAGAACTCCGCAACACTTTTTCGAAATATGTATCGCCCAGTATCGTCGATGAAATCTTAAAATCGCCGGAAAATATTGAACTGGGTGGACGCAAGCAACGCATGACAGTGTTCTTTTCCGATGTACGGGGTTTCACCACCATTTCAGAAAAATTGGATCCCCAAGTCTTGGCCGATGTCTTGAATCGCTACCTCACGCCCATGACCGAAATTGTCTTCGCCAACAAGGGAACCCTCGACAAATACATGGGCGACGCGCTGATGGCTTTCTTTGGCGCGCCCATCGCCTACCCGGATCACGCGAAATACGCCTGTCGAAGCGCCTTGCAGTCTCTGGCCAAACTCCGCGCCATCCAAAAGGAATTCGCCGATGCCGGACTTCCACATATCGACATAGGTATTGGCATCAACACCTCCGACATGAGCGTGGGCAACATGGGTTCCGATATCGTTCGCAACTACACGGTGATGGGCGACGGCGTGAACCTGGGCTCGCGCCTGGAGGGGATCAACAAGGAGTACGGAACGCGCATCATCATCAGCCAATTTACCAACGCTGAAATCGTTCCGGATTTCACGACCAGGGAGATTGACTGGGTGCGGGTGAAGGGAAAAAACGAGCCGGTGCGAATCTTTGAGTTGATTTGCGAAGGCTCTCCTGACGAGACGACCAAATCTTGTTTGACTTTCTTTCGCGAGGGATTTGATCTTTACCATCAACGTGATTTCGCGGCCGCCAAGCTGAAATTCGAACAAGCCCTGAAAGTGAAGCCCGATGATCAACCGACGCAGCTTTATATTGAACGTTGTGATGAGCTGCTTGCCGAGCCACCTCCGGCGGACTGGGATGGCGTCTATATCATGAAGACGAAATGATTTTGGTTTTGCTTCTTCTTTCGCTTCAACCCGTGGGGGGTTGGGCAGCCCCACCTTCGGGCGGCAGACTCCACGGCATCACCGTCAACGCCGACGAGAGCGAACGAGACACCGAATCGGACACCATCGATCTGAAGAGTCATGTGCAAGTCATATTCGGTGACGAGCACCTCAGTTGCGACCGCGCCCGGATCAACCTTCGCAACAAGACCATCGACGCCATTGGCAACGCGGTTTGGACCTCGCCGAAATCCACGGTCTTCGGTCACCGCGTTTTGCTCGATTACGAATCCAACACCGGCGTCATTTACGACGGCTATGTCAAAAGTGGAAACGCCCTCTTTGAGGGCGAAATCATGACCAAAACCGGTGAGGAAGAATATCTGGTGGACCGGGGGCAATTCACGACCTGCGAAAACTGCCCGGAAACATGGAGCTTCTCGGGACGAAAGATCCGCGCCCGCTTGGGGGGCTATGCCTTTATCAAGAGTTCCGTGTTCAAGGTCGGAGGGATCCCCTTTTTTTGGCTCCCCTACCTCATCGTGCCGCTCAAATCAGACCGGCAAACCGGTCTTTTGCCGCCGGCAACAGGCTTTTCCGACTCCGGGGGATTTGAGCTGTCCGACTCGTTCTTTTGGGCCATCGATCGAAGTCAAGACGCCACCCTGACGATCAAGTCCTACGCCAAGAGGGGGCCCAAAGCCTTGGTCAACTATCGCTATTTATTGTCCACCGATTCCGTGGGCGAAATGGACACCGGCCTTTTGCGCGACCGCGCTTTTGCCGGCGATGATCGGGTGAATCTGTTTCGTGACCAGGATAGCAAAGGAACGGCCATCAATCGCTGGTTTATCCGTTACCAACACTATTTGGAACTCCCCGAGGGTTACATCCACCGCATGCAATGGAATGTGGCCAGTGATCTCCAATATCCCAAGGACTTTCCCCTGGAAACACTCAATCATGGCGACCCGGCGATGGAAAACCGCATGTCGCTGACCAAAAACTTTGAGCAGGATCATGTGTCGGCCGACGCGTCTTACTATTTCAACTTACTCAAATCGAACCCGCTCTCCAGCAACAATGATTCCGTTCATCGCTTGCCGGAGCTGAGGTACAGTCACGTTTACGACAAGATTGGCGACTCTTCTTTCCTTTTCTCCCTGGACTTTGATTCAACAAATTTTGCGCGTTCCGAGTTCGGCTACGACAAGCTCACCAGCGGCCCCGGTCGGCAGCTTTTAACGACCGGATCGGTGGGCACGGCGGATTGCAACTCGCTTCCCAATTGGGATTGGAACCCTGAGTGCACCCCCTTCCGCAATGGCCATTATAACAGCGCGACGGACCTCATTCGAACCGGACATCGTCTTGATTTTCAAGCCTCACTGATTCGCCCGGTGGAGCTTGGGCGTTACCTGGACCTGGTGCCGAAACTGACCTATCGTGAAACCCAGTACCGATTCGACGTCCACGGAGACGCCACGAACCCCGTGGACCCCTTGAACGTGCGTCGCTTGATCCGGGCTGAACTCACTGGGCGGTCAACCTTTTCCAAGGTGTACGGCGATCTTTCTTCTTACCGCTCCAACCGCTGGAAACACGAGATTCAACCCGAAATCACTTTCAAAACCACACCGTGGCTTAATCAGCCGGCGCACCCCTTTTTCGGATCCGTGCAAGAAATTCCGTTTTTCTCCGACACCAATATATCCGATGCCGATTTGGACACGCCCTATGGCCTTCAGTTTGATTACTTTGACCGGATTTATGACAAAAAGATCGTCACCATGGCGATCACGAATCGCATCATCTCGAAGCACTGGGGATCGACAGCACCCGTTTACCGGCAGGACTTTTCGTGGCGCCTTTCGCAATCTTACGATTTCCAACAGGCCGAATTGATTTCACCGACCAATCCGGGAACACCCTGGTCTGATCTGCAATCCGAACTCAAAGTGAACCTGGATCAATTTTCCGCCTACCAGCTGATGTCCTACTACCCTTTTCAAAAGGTCACCAATTCGTCTTCGCGCGTGCGGTATACCTTTCCCAATGGCAACTTTTTACAGCTCGTTCATAACCGCGCCTACACCATCGTGCCCGGTCAGCCCGTCGATGAAAATACGCTGGCCACCGATTACACACTGGCCATGCGCACCAATTACCGGTTTCTCGATCTGCTCGGAAAAGTGACTTACAATCCGTCACCCCCAGTGGGCCAAAGCAACATCACCTCCTACGGCTATGGGCTGGTGATCACTTTGCCTGGCAATTGTTGGTTTATTAAATGGACCCAATACCGTCCCACCGGTGGTGATAACGCTTCGGATCTCTCCTTTGACTTCAACTGGCCGGGACAGAAGAGGCCCGAGATCCCAGAGACATTCTTGAATAACTTCTAAGACTTAAGGAAAGCGAAAACTCAGGCTCACCGCCGCGCCCTGGTCGCTGGGGAGGATGCTGATCACGGTGGGCTCCGGCTCTCGCGACAAATAGTATCCCACTCCCATTCCCGCATAAAGGCCCAGAGAGGCCCCGCGCGAGATAAAATTCAGATTCTTTGACGGTTGGTCGTTGAAGGCCAGCGCTGTCACTCCCAAAAGAGCTCCAATGCCCGTGCCATAGGCGCAGCTGACCAAAAAGGTTTTCATCGGTCCAGCCTCGGCCCGATCGCTCAAAAAAGGAAAAGAAGATAGAGAAAGAAAGACGGCAAACAAAAGAACAACTGGCCTATGAATCCGCAACAGAGTCAGTATCAGAAACTGGAATCGACGATCTCTTATAGTTTTCACAGACCTTAGAGCCATCAGAGCCCTCACAGTTATCATTGCAGCGGATGACATTTCCAGAGTCAAGAACCTCCCGAAACGTCGGATTCAGAAAAATGCTTCAAAAAGATGCTTCAGCGAAGTTTCAGTAAGAGATTTCAGTAAGAAATTTCCGCAAGAGCAAGAACCAAAATATCCTCCGGTCCAGCCACAAAACAGACGAGAAACTGTGAATTTTCGTTCTGCTGGAGCATCCAGGTAAAGATTCGCTCCAGTTTTTTCAGCTGACGCCGCGAAATTCGGTCAGCCAAATCGGCAGTCTTCGTTTTGACCTCAAAGCCGGTGAGAGTGCCGTCCGGCGAGCGCATCAGCAAATCAAGTTCTCCGAACGGAGTTTTCAACCGATGACCCAGAGGTTCAAAACCCTGACGAGCGTAGCTTTCAGCCACCCAATTCTCGCACTCGATCCCTCTATGCCAGTAGCTCCTTGACGCCGGAAAAGGTTTTTCGATGGATGGGACAGGGGCCGTGGATTTGAAGAGCTTCCCGGTGTTTTTTGCTGCCGTAGCCTTTATTCTTTTCAAAATCATATTGCGGATACCTTTCGGCCCACTCCCTCATGATTTGATCGCGCGCCACCTTGGCCACAATAGAAGCGGCGGAGATCTCTTTCACTTGGGCATCCCCATCCACCACCGGGGTTTGCGCACCCGTCCAACCAGGGATGGGCAAATGGCCATCGACCACCACATGAGCCGGATGGAGGCCTGTTCGATGAAGCAAATCCGCAAGGGCGCGGCGCATGGCCAGAAAGCTCGCTTGCAGGATATTGATCTCGTCGATCTCCGCAACGGTCGCAAAACTCAGGCCCACGGCATGATCATTCCAGATGCAAGGAGCGATCTCTTCCCGTTCCTTTTCGGACAGGAGCTTCGAATCCCGTAGCCGACTCAAATTCTTTTTGGATTGCAATACGACTGCCGCCGCAAAGACGGGACCGGCCAAGCAGCCTCGTCCGACCTCATCGCAACCCGCAAGTGGAGTTGGAAAAATCGGTAAGGCACCCCTCCGCTTCATGATTATCTATGCCTTCGATTGAGCGGACTCTGCGGTTTTTGGTTGATCGCCTTCCGACTGATCGCCCACGGGCTGTTCGCTCGAAACTTCAGACTCTTCCCCGCCTTCGCCTTCAGAAATAGCGAGGTCCGACTGAATTTTAGCGGCCTTTCCTTCCAAACGTCTGAGATAGTAAAGGCGCGACCGTCGCACGTGGCCCGTGGTGAGCACTTCAACGCGGTCAATGGCGGGACTCAAGAATGGAAAAGTTCGTTCCACTCCAACACCAGACGAGATCTTGCGCACCGTAAAGGACTTGGAGGCCCCTGACCCCTGAATCTTGATGACGACTCCTTTATAAACCTGAATCCTTTCCTTTTCGCCTTCTTTCACCTTGACAAATACGTTGATCGTATCGCCTGAACGAAACTGATCGATCCGGTTGTTGTGATGAGCGAGGGTGATTTTGCGGATCAAGTCCAGGCCCTTGGCTTTACCAGTAACCGCCACAGGCTTGGCCCGTTTGGAGACGACTTTTCCAAGGCTGGCACCACTCTTTTTGGCGGCCTTCGCCTTGTTGGAGGCGCCCGGCTTGCTTGCGGCGCCTGGCTGAGCAGCGGATTTTGCCGCTTTCTTTTCCTGCTGTTCCTTTTTTGGTTGCTTACTTTCCGGTTGTTTCTCCGGCTGTTCCTTTTTTGGTGCCATGATCCGCCTCACTTTGAGTGAAAAGATGCGACTACCATGGACCCAGAAGGCGGTCAAGGTAGATGCTG